>JACQTR010000200.1 GCA_016210705.1 Chloroflexota bacterium
CCACCACCATGAGGATGATCCCGAGGAGTCATCGCCGATCCCCGCACGGTGGGGCGCCAACCCAACCAACGGCTCCTGCCAGCCTTGCCCAGTTTGACATTCTCATGATCCAAATTGCCCACCTGACCTATGGTGGCCCAACACTCTCCGTGGACTCGGCGCAGCTCCCCTGAAGGCAGGCGCAATAAGACATAGTCATCCTCTTTGGCCATAACCTGAGCCGCTGCCCCAGCGCCCCGTACTATCTGCCCCCCCCCGCCCCCTTTGCAACTCCACATTATGAACCAAGGTGCCGGTGGGTATAGCTTTAACAGGCATGGCGTTGCCCGGCTTTATGTCAACTCCAACCCCGGCCACAACCAACTCTCCCACCTGAAGACCCAAAGGAGCCAACATATAACGCTTCTCACCGTCTTGGTAGTAAATAAGAGCGACGCGAGCCGAACGATTGGGATCGTACTCAATGGCCGCTACTTTACCCGGGACACCGATCTTGTCCCGTTTAAAATCGATGAGGCGCAGCTTCCGCTTGGCCCCTCCACCCCTATGCCGCACCGTTATTTTGCCTTGATTGTTACGTCCCGCCTTCTTCTTCAAGGGCATCAAAAGCGCTCTCTCCGGCTCCTCCTTCGTTATCTCTTCAAAGGTAGGGGCCAGTCGGCCTCGCAACCCGGGAGAGGTGGGATTAAGTTTTCTTAACGCCAACTGCCCTAAACCCCCTCAAAAAGCTCAATCTTATGTCCCTCATGGAGGGTAACCACCGCTTTCTTCCAAGAACAGGTCATCCCCTGCTGACGGCCAACACGGCGTCTTTTCCCGGGGACATGGATCACATTGACCACCAAAACCTTCACGTTGAAGGCTTTCTCCACAGCCTCCTTTATCTGAATCTTGTTGGCCCAGTTCGATACCTCAAAGGTATATTGGTTCTGGGATTGGAGAGCTGTGTTTTTCTCAGTAATAACGGGACGCCTCAAGACTTCTAAGATCTCCATTAATTCAACCACCTCTCCCTTGGCCCCAAATCCGTTCTACTTCCAGAACCGCCGACTGGGTAATAATCAAAGTATCGTGAGAAAGGAGGTCCACCACATTGAGAAGGGGAGCAGGGAGAGCCTTTATCTTTGGCAGATTTCGCGCCGATTTATACACGTTGACATCGGGACCCGCCGTCACTATTAGAGCAGAGGACTTCACCCCTAGACTCGCTAAGATGACCACCATGTCTTTAGTTTTTGGCCTTTCCAAGCTCAAATCATCGAGGACGAGCAAACGTTCCTCCTCAGCCTTGGCTGAGAGCAGGGCCTTTAAAGCGAGACGCCTCATCTTTTTGGGCATGGCCTGGCTAAAATCCCTGGGATGAGGGCCAAAGGCTACACCACCACCCCGGCGATGGGGGGCACGAGCGCTACCTTGACGAGCCCGCCCCGTGCCCTTTTGCCGTCGGATCTTAGCTGTGCTTCCGGCCACTTGGCCGCGGGTTTCCGTGTCAGCCGTCCCTTGACGGGCATTAGCCAGTTGCCGTACCAAAGCCTGGTGCACCACTGACCTATGGAAAGGCACACCAAAAAGCTTCTCATCCAACTCCCTCTCCCCAATCACCACCCCTGAGGTATTGAGAACAGATACGTGCATTACTGTGCCCTCGACTTACGGATAATTAGCAAGCTATTTCGGGAGCCGGGCACTCCTCCCTTAACTAGAAGCAAACTACGAGCGGGATCGGCCGTCACTACTCGAAGATGGTGCACCGTTACCTGCTCCTGGCCCATGTGGCCGGCCATACGCAGCCCCTTCAGTACCCGACCCGGCGTCGTAGTAGAGCCGATGGACCCCGGTGCCCGATGGCGATCCGATTGTCCATGGGTTTTAGGCCCACCTGCAAAATGGTGACGCTTAACCGCACCGGCGAAGCCCTTACCCTTAGAAACCCCAGTTATATCCACCAAGTCCCCGGCTTGGAAGACTCCCACATCCAAGGGTTGGCCCTTTTGGTAGGAAGTTACATCTGAAACCCTAAATTCCCGAAGATACTTTAATAGGCCCAGCTTGCCTAGATGGCCCTTTTCCGGGGAGTTGAGACGTTTAGCCAAACCAAAACCCACCTGCACCGCATCGTAGCCCTCTTTGGCCAGAGTCTTTACTTGGGTCACTATGCACGGCCCCGCCTCTATAGCGGTGACGGCATCTAGGCCACCGTTCTCGCCGACCACTTGGGTCATCCCTATCTTTTTACCAATAAGTCCAATCATAATATATCTATCGGCCATCCCGCCGCAAAATTTCAATAGATGATCAGATTGCCTGAAATTTCGGGTTTTTTAGGCCGATGAATCCACTGTGCCTATCGACCGCCCCATATTTAACGGAATGG
>JACQTR010000010.1 GCA_016210705.1 Chloroflexota bacterium
ACTCTAGGCTGAGTGTCCAGCTCCTCCAGGAGCCGAAAAACCCTAACCAGGAGCAGCGGCCTGGTCTGGCGGCTTAAAATGTGGCTAGCGATTATAGCCAGCGGTCTCCAAGGCTGACGAGCGAAACTCGAAACGACCGCTCGCTGTCTTGAATACCTCCTTTTTGACAACCTACTCATTCAGCTCCAAGCCATCCCGATAGAACCTCCCTTGCCTATAGGTATATGAGTAAGGCCGCCTGAACCAAACCCCTTCCCTCTTCCACTGCTCCCAGGTTACCCCCAATTCTTTGGCCCTGAATCGCAGAACCTCCTCGAAACTGTAAAGATGGGGCGAAGTACTCGCCCATCTTACCCCCTAGCCTTCGGCCCAACTGGCTAAGGACATCCATAAAGCTACGCGTATTGTACAAGGGGACACACAGGCTGGCGCAAGCCTAACACCGGGTATCTCAAACTAGAAGCTATCGGGACATCCAAATAGTTCTTCAGATAAGTATGATTCGGAAGAATATAATCGGCATAAAGGGCAGTATCGCTGATAAAGGGGGATATTCAACAATAAAAAGGTCTCTAAAAGCCTCACAAAATTCAGCCAGCTCCGGCCCGGAATGCAGGGGATTGGTAAGATAGACAAAAGAAGCTCCAGTTTATAGGTGACTCCTCTCTCATGGTTGACGGCCACATCCTGAGGAAGATCGCTCATGAGCCCCCGCCTTTTGTCGATGCGCAGAAGCTCGCCTTCTTTTGCCCTCCGGTCCACAGGCTCCTCTACCAGCAATGGCCACCGCCCCAGGGGTAGTGGCGAATTCCAAGAAGCCCAACGATTATTAAGGATCTTGAGTCCCATCGGCTAGAATTGGTCATTTTTCCTATCTTTGCCCCATGGTATCAAGCAGCTCATCCACATTGTCTACCTTAGTATGCCATTTTCCAAAGACCTCCACGCTTGGAGAGCACGTACTTATATAGACAACCCTAGCCGGCGATTCGGTGCATAGAAACTGAGAGACTAGCTCGGCTGCATCTACACCGGAGTCGTCCTTATCTAGAATGACGACGTTGGGCTTGATAGCGGCTATGACGCCCCTGGGGTCTTCCCTACCAACGTCCACGGTCACTACATCCAGCCCAGGCCGACCTTGTAGCAATCCGTCCACTGCTTCAGCGAAAAGAGAGTTCTTATGGAGAACCAAAACCCGCCAACGACTCTCGCTATACATTTGACTGCCTATATCTCCATTTCACTTCCAATTCCAGCATAAGACCAATGGCATAAAATAGATATTGGGCTAATGCTTCATTTCTAAAACTAAAAAAGTCCTAGCCAAAGCATAGAGAGCTAGGATATTACAGCGGAAATAGTGGCTAATCATGGAGCGAAAGTACTACAACTTGTACAGCGACCCGCGGTCAAATAGGCAAACCGCTCCCCCTGTTGCCTAGCTGAGCACTTTGCCACTCTAAGATTAAGCCAGGCGATCTAGAAGGAAATTGAGTATTAAGGACGATTGTGAAAAAAATAGCAACATGCTTAAATTTATATGTAAAAACCAAAGCTGAATCTGGACGTGACGATTATCTGACGCAGCTCTACCGGTTCAAATCCGAGGAACGGAGGGTTAAGATGAAGGCTCGAGTAATCATTTGGGCCGCATTCCTAGGCTCCCTTACCTTCCTTGTAATAGGCGCCTCTGCCATTGCTCAATCCCCTATTCCCCCCATACCTCACCCCATAACCTCTACGCCCAACTGTTTAGGCTGCCATCAAAATGGCCCCAGCGATGTGCCTCAAATATCTCAGAATCATTCAGGGCGAACTAACGAAAGTTGCACTCTGTGCCACCAGACAACAAAACTGGATACACCACCGACGCCCGTGCCCGAACCAACCTTCACTCTACCTAGCGCCGCGCCCAGCATTAAGTTCGTCCCCTTGGACAAGTACGGCTGTTTAAGCTGCCATAACAACCCCGATCTCAACAAAACCAAGACAAATGGCGAGGCAATCTCTTTATATGTAGATGCCAGCCAAGTAGCCCAATCGGCACACCGCTATAACGATTGCACCACCTGTCATACCACAAGGCCGCACGAGATACCCACTCAATTAACTAAGCTCTCTTTGGCCGAAAAGTGCGGCTCTTGCCACCAATACGAGGGTGAGCTACACCTACAAAGCGTTCATGGCAGACAACTGACCGCCGGCAACCCAGATGTTGCTACCTGCGTGGACTGCCACAGTCCCTCGGGTTCTCCCCACGATGTCAGGCGAGTACTGGGCTACGATTCACCTGCCTACCGAAAGAACATCGCCGATACCTGCAGTAAATGCCACGGCGATGAGGAGCTGATGGCCAGATATGGCATTCTAGAGCGAATATATGAGTCCTACATGCGTTCCTACCACGGCCGGGCTATGAAGCTCGCCACCGAGGAGTTGAAACAACTAAACAAGGCCACTTGCATCAACTGCCATGGGGTTCACGACATTATGTCCACCAAAGACCCTAGTTCGCCCGTGGGCACGGTAGCCAATCTAGCCCAAACCTGCGAATCCTGCCACCCTGGGGCCGGCGAGAACTACGCCCGGGGCTTCCTCGGCCATAAAGAGGCCTCGCTGAAGGACTCGCCTCAGGTCTTCTTCTCGGAGAGGTTCTTCTTTTGGTTTACGGCCTCAGTAGTTGCCTTTGGCATGTTTTTGGTAAGCATGGATGTTATTCGTTGGGGCAACGGTAGGCATCATAGAAAAGAGGACTGAATGAGCCAGGCATCCATCCACAAAGGAGGATTATAAAAATGGCCAGTATTGCTCAAACGACCACCGTGGCCAAGCCCGCCCAGCAAGATATGATAGCGCGTTTCGATGTTCATCAAAGGATTCAGCACATCTTGATGCTAAGCAGTTTCCTAATTCTGGCAGCTACAGGCCTACCTCAGAAGTTCGCCGATAACTCCATAAGTCAATGGTGGATTAATGTACTAGCCGGGGTCGAGAGAGCCAGGGCAATCCATCATTTCGCTGGCTGGGTCATGATATTTTCTTGCGTCTATCATGCAGCCTACGTAACCTATAGTACTTTATTTCTGAAACGTCCCTTCCCCACAGCGATGATCCCCAACCTTAAAGATATCCGGGACTTTATTCACGAGCTACGCTACTTCTTTCGGTTGGAGAAAGAAAGACCCAAATTCGGCCGCTTCAGCTACCATGAGAAATTCGACTACTGGGCTATCTTCTGGGGAATACCCATCATGGCCGGCTCCGGGCTCATTCTTATGTACCCCGTATTAGCCAGCAAAGTTTTACCAAGCTACATGGTCCCCGTGTCTCAGGTGGCCCACAGCGATGAAGCCGTCCTCGCTGTGCTGTGGATCTTTATTGTCCACTTTTATTACGTCCACCTTTCTCCACACTTCTTCCCCTTCAATGGTTCCATTTTCACCGGCAAGATGCCCAAAGAGCGCTACATGCAGGAACACCCCCTGGAGTTTGAGCAGTTAATGGCTCAGCAAGAAGGAGAGAGTGAAAAGAAGATTTGAGCCTAAGGCGTCTTTGTTTCGGATGAAGAGATTCGAACTCTCG
>JACQTR010000198.1 GCA_016210705.1 Chloroflexota bacterium
CCATTAAGTCAATATGCCTCCTTATGTCTCCGGCTGTTTACCCTTAAAGTCAATCCAACCGTTCGATTACGACCTGATAACCCCTAGTTCAAGAAAACTGATCCCGCCGTGGCAACTAAATTGATCCCATTGAGACTCTTTTGAGTTTTGAAGATAGACTAAGATACGTGAACACAAAGAACGTTTTAAGAAATGGTGAGCCTTTTATGAGACGAGCCAAAACTATCGTTTTTGCCTTTTTGTTGCTATTCGTCATATCCGGCGTCGAACGCCTTATAAATTCAGATAAGTCCACAGAGGCCGTCGTTTATCCTCTCCCTCAATCAATATCAAATTTGCCGCCGACGCCTACCCCGGCAGCCACTCCTTCCGGCTCCATCGACGCTTTACCTACTCCAGACTCACCTCTCACCATAAGCCCCCAAATTACTCCAACTCCAATGTCGACTGCTATCACCACCACTATCACAGCCATTAGCACACCTGAGCCCTTGCCCATTGCTGTCCCTGAGCCAAACCTTGATCAACAACCGCCATCTATCTTAACCGAACCTTTGGTGCTAGCCAACTACTACCCCTGGTTCGATGATAACACCTGGGCCTCGGGCATAACATCGGACCTTCCTACCGAGCCCTATAACTCGGACGATCCCAAGGTTATTGCACGCCACCTAGCCCAGGCTAGCCAGGCTGGCATAAACGGTTTCATTAGCGCCTGGCTAATCCCTGGCGATCGCACCGATCGCAATTTCGCTCAACTGCTCACCATATCCCAAGGAACCAATTTCCAATCGGCCCCATCGTTCCAGACCAATTCTTTGCCCAACCAAACCCAAGAAAGCATTGCCCAAACCCTGGCCCACATAGTGAACAGTTATGGTCAGCATCCCAACTACCTGCACCACCAGGGGAAGCCAGTAATATTTTTTACCAATATGCCTCGGGTACCGGTACTGCCTAATCAGACGCCGCAACAAGCCTGGCAGGCCATCCGCGAGAAAGTTGATCCTCAACGCTCCCAAATTTGGATCGCTGAAGGGCTTGACACCTCTTATCTTGCCGTTTTCGACGGCCTTTATGTTATCAAAATAGCTCATCGCGATTACCCCGATGACTACCTAAAACTACCGCGCTGGGGCAGTCAGGTGCGCAACTATGCAGCGAGCTTAAACACCCCAAAGCTATGGGTAGCCACTATCATGCCGGGTTGGGATGACCTACATACCGCGGATGGCCCCAATGATCTCAGAATTCCCTCGGCACCCTCGGCAAGAAATCGCGAGAATGGCCAATATTATGTCAAGACCTTCACCGCAGCCCTAGAAAGCACTCCCGATTGGCTCCTCATCAGTAGCTTCAACGAGTGGGTAGAGGGCACTCAAATTGAGCCCAGCGTCACCTACGAAAACCAATACCTACAACTGACCGCGGAGTTCGCCAGCAAATTTCGAGAGGCCTCCCCACGATAAAACGCAGTTTACCCACTGGCAACAAATTGGTTTTGTCCAAAAGACATGCCCTACTAAACGTCCTCATCTAAGTAAAGCTGGCAGGCTTGCTCCCGCCCCAAAGCCCGAGCCAGTTGTGTGGCAAACTGGAAAATGGCCTTCTCGTTCAAGGGGGAGACATAGTTTCGAGCTTTAAGGTTACGGCAAACGAATTCCTCTATATCTTTGGCCTCATCTGGTAGCAGCCTCACCGCTACATATTGAGATGACCCTCTGGTGCTTCCTTGACTCATTTTCTCTTCCCTCCCGCGGTCATAGGCTCATCCGCTACTCTAATCTCAGGCAATGATACCACATGTCCCTCTTTTAGCGCTATCTTTGAAGTAGAATGTGCTACAATTGGCTTTGTTCTGTGGTTTGCCCCAAGCAAAAGGGAGGTAACTGTGGTGACTTATACTGTCTACCAGCAATTGGCAGCGCGATTGGGACACGGCCACTCGGCATACTTGCCGCAAATCATGGAGTGCGCCGTCTCACCACGCCAGGGGCGGATCGTAGTGGAGCTACCGGTAGCACCAGCGCCAGCCGTCACTGCCGAGGAACTAGCGGTGAAACTAGATCTGAAAAGCGAAGAGGTACGAAACGACCTAGAGGATCTTTTCCGCAAGGGTTTGGCCTTCCCCCGCAACTTTCAGGACCGTCGAGAGTGGAGGGGCCCTCGCAGCCTAAATCAGATTCACGATTCAATGCTCTGCGGGTTCAGAGCTTTTTCTGAACAGTCAAGGCTCATCGAGCTGTGGCGCGCCTATGACGAAAAGGAAAGATACGCCATTTTGGCCAAGGACAGGGCCGAGCGCCCCGAGCCTGTTTGGAGGGTCGTTCCAGCATGGCGCTCGGTGATGGACAACCCTCATCTTCAACCTTGGGAGGATTGGCGGGAAATCTTGAGGGGCTTTCATCTTATCTCCGCGATACCATGCCCTTGTCGAATTAAGGTTCAAGCCTGTCAACGACCGGTAGAGGTCTGTTTGGACTTCGATCGGGCTGCCGAGTACGATATCGCCAGCGTCCATGGCCGCAAAGTGAGCTACGAGGAAGCGGTTCAGATCATGGATGACGCCGCCAAGGCAGGCCTGGTGGGGCAGGCCCGCAATGTAAGGATGACCACTAGCCAATGTAACTGTTGTGCCGATTGCTGTGTGGAGTTTGTCCCCCTCAACCGATACGGCGTCCCTTTGAGCCAAGTCTGGGCCAAGAGCCGTTTCGAAGCTAGAATAGAAAAGGATTTGTGCACCGGCTGCCAAAATTGCATCGACCAATGCAACTTCAATGCTATCAGCATAGTTCCAGTGCCTGGCTCCAAAAGATTAAAGGCTCAGATAAATGCAGAGGATTGCTTCGGGTGTGGTTGCTGCTACATGGTGTGCGAACCCCAGGCTATAGCCATGGAGTGTTTCCACCCCGAGGCTCACGTTCCCGAGGTTGTCTAATACGTTAGGCTCTCGCTAGGGTAAGTAGCTTGCCTTTTTGCGGACATCATCAGGCAAATGCCGGGTGGTTAGAAAATGGGTAGCCCCCACCAAGCAAGGCAAAGCAATACTATAGGCGACAAGGATGGAGGAAGCTCCTGTCCACCAGGCTACCAGAGACAAGGGGGCAAACAAAATTGCGCTGGCGAGAATAATATTGCGAGTTAGAAGGAAAGGCACCGCCGCCAAAGCTACAAGAAGCAGCACCGCTTGAGGTATCAAGGCTAGTAATACGCCAAGGGTGGTAGCTGCGCCCCTACCCCCTCTGAAACCAAGAAAAGCCGGCCAGTTATGTCCCATAACCGCCGCCAGCCCCGAAAGCAGTACCCCAGGCAGTGGGAGCATAGCCACCTGTGCAATTAAAATGCTCACCGTCCCTTTGCCTGTGTCCCCTAACAAGACGGCGATTCCTGCCTTGTGCCCTACCTCTCTATAGACGTTGGCGGCCCCCATGTTCCTGTCCCCTACCTCTCTGATGTCTATCCCTTTCAACAGGCGGCCAGCAATATATGCCCAGGGCAGTGAACCCAGCAAATAACCAAGCATTGCGACCAGGAGCGTTTTCTCCATCTCCCATACTACAACGCCATATTACCATGATTATCCTAAAAAATATATGGTGCCCTCCTCCTACCCGAAGGAGAGCACCATATATCTGTCCTAGTTTAGAAGCGGATCTCTCCGCTGAGTGTGAGTACGTTAACTGGTTTGGTTTTTGCCCTTTCGGCCGCCAAACCTATTGATAGTCCAGCCTGCAGCTAACATCCCCATGCCAACTATCGCCACCGAGGCCACAGGCACTATCGGGCCACCGGTAGCCGGTAGTTTAGTAACGGGTTGTGGCGTGGGAGTAGGCGTAGATTCAGCCGCTGCCTCCTTTTTTGTTGGCAAAGTTTGAGCTGCAGCCAGCAAGTTAATAACGTCTTGAGTGCTCCACCCGAGCACTATGGCTGAAGGCATACTGGGGGTACCAGGCTGGCCAGCCCTAACCTTATTCAGAAACTCCCATGGATTATCATTGGCTATTGTCCCCACATATTCAGGCTCCGCCTCAGTACCAAAGTTTATCAATCTCCCATCAGCACCGTGGCAAATGACACAAGTGGAAACACGAAGTTGCTGGCCTCGTTCTACGTCGGCGGTCTTGGGCTTTTTGGTTGCGTAGTCTATGTACTGTGCCTCATCTATCAGGCCTTCTTTAAGGAAATTAGCCAGATTGGTGATGGCCTCAGCATTTAGGACCGAGGAAAAATCGTGTTGGGGGTTAGTGGAACCCTTCAGGATGGCGGTGAGCTCGGCTACCGATTTAGTAGTGCCAGCGTTGTACACCCCCACAAAACCGGTCTTATGGGACCCAGAGCCATAAGCACCGTCCTTCCCCTTATAGTCCCAGCCATGGCACTCTTTGCAACGCCAAGTCTCGGCCCCTTTTCGCGTGTTAGTTGTCTGCGTAGCCCATAGGGGATGGTCATTAGTGGGTTCGGTGGCGCCAGGAACCTCCTTCCACCACTTGTCGTAAAGCTTACCGCCAGCGGCTATGCTAGTCGATGTTGCTTGAGAGTTGGTGCCGAGATCCGGGGCGGCATAGGCCAAGCCTACTACTAACGCCAAGGCCAAAGGTACCAGCCAAGCTAAATGTAATGCTTTCCTACTCATTAATCTTCCTCCTTATCTAATTGAGTACTTGCCCTCTTGTGAAGGTTCCATGATCCTACATCCTACACCCTCCTTTTATTACTACGTACTGTAGAAAATAGCAACATAAAAAATCCTTTTAGCATAAGAAAAAAAGACTCGTCGCTAGGGTTCCAGCGGCTGCCGCCACCAGCCACCCTCCCCGATTTGTCGAAGATGGGTTAACATTAAGAACGCTGAGCACCCGCTCTTTCAAGCCTAGTGAGCCTTCGGCTGCTACACCGACCTTAAAAGCTCCTTTTCTCTCGCTTCCCGAAAGATGCCACACCTTCACCAGACTCTCGGCGTAGGGTAAAGGATTCTGCCCCAGGCTCAGGGCCAACTGATCGCAAGCCATCTCCTCTTCCCGCGCTATTTTTCGACACAATTTGTGAACAAATGGGTTGAAGAAAAGAACGTTACGAAAGGTCAACAGGGCGAATTGAAGCCAGGCGTCTCGTCTTTTGATATGAGCCAACTCATGGGTCAGCACTGACTCCAATTCCAGGTCGCTGAGGTCGAAAAGGGCGGGATGCATAAGAAGATATGGTCTTCCCAGACCAATGACACCGCAACCCAAAAGGTTATCACTCACCACTACCTGAGGCCGTACTACCTTCATTTTCTGCACCAAGGGGTCGAGAATGGCATCTAACCGGGGGTATTCGCCTGGCATCAAAGACGGGTACTGGCGAGGTAGATAGCTTAGGACAGCTAGACTAATGGCCCCTTTAACAAGGAGAAGGGCGATGACGCTCATCACTCCTAAGGCGATAAATAGGGAAACATATTGAGCATAAGGCAAAGAGAACAAAATTTCTTCAACATCCAGCAATTTGTCTATTGCCAAGACTGGCATCTCCTGGCGATTAGGAACAAACAAATAGTAGATTGGCGGACCTAGAAGGGGCACAATCAGGGGGAGTAATAAAAACTGGCGGCGGCAGGCAGGGTCGCGTAGTTTTAATAACCTAAGAAGAAGCAGAATAATGCCCAAGGCCACCGCCGTTTGGACGATGTTTTCCACCATATAGATGTTTACCGACCGCACTAGTGACCCTGAAGTGAACATAGCCCTATCTAAGAGGTCTCCTTTCTCTCTTTGATAATGCGCTCCACCTGGGCTAAGATCGCTTCGTCCTCGCCCTCTAAGCGGCGCAGGAAGTGAACCAAAGCAGGTTCAGCGAACTCTCGGAAGAGGCCATTGATAATACCGGAAACCATAGATTGAACCCATTCCCCACGGCCCACAGTTGCCGAATAACTATAAAGGCCCCCCTGCTTGCTGCGGCGCAGCAGGCCCTTTCTCACCAAACGCCCCATAATGGTCATCACCGTGGTATAGGCCGGCTGGCTGCCCAATAAGCGTGCCTGCACCTCACCCACAGTAGCCGTCCCTTGACTCCAGACGATCTCCATAATCTCGGCCTCTCTAGGTCCCAAGACCTTAGCCAAGCCAGAGCGATGAGGTAAAAACTTGGCGGGTTGATCTTCCTTCATTGTTTTCTACACTTTGTAGCAGTATATATACCTAATTTGTTCTATGTCAATAGGCCTATACTCATTTAGTAATCCACACACTTAACATAAGGGTGCCCTCCTTTTTAGGAGGGCACCCTTATGTTTTTAGACCTAAAATGGGTATATACCGTTGGGCGTGAGTAGTGTCAACTAAATTTGTGGTTACCTTACCGGCCTCCAAACCTCCTGACAGCCCAGCCAGTAGCCAATGTCCCCAGACCGGATAACGCCACTAAGGCCACCGGCACTATGGGACCACCCGTAGTAGGCAATTGAGTAGGTTGTTGCGTAGTCGTAGGGGTAGGCGTAACAGCCGGGGCAGTAGATGGAGCAGGAGTTGGAGTTGGAGCAGGGGCAGATACCTGACGAAACGCACCAGCAGGATCAGTGGAATGGGTTGGGATGGCCGCAAAGGCCTGACCTATGGCAGTCAGAGTTCCGCCGCCGGCCGGATTAACATGGCAGGTGGAACAGGGCTGCCCGGTGGCGGTTGCGTAACTAGGCAAAGCAGCGCTGGAGCGCAACTTGAACAGCCCCACCAGCACCAACATTGCGCCTACTACCACTATGACCATCATTACTCGCTTAGCTTTCATCAGTTTACTCCTTTCTATTTTAGTAATTCACGCCCATACCCTCGGAACCTTCGTCGCTTCCACACTCGTAGCAGTATAACCCTAATTGGGCCTATGTCAATGTATCAATGTATCTATTGGAAGGCCAGGATGCAACACTTTGGCTGCCCTCGATTCCAGCAGCTAGGCCTTAGCTTGGCGTTACTTTCAAAGCCGGAAAGGCGGAAGATTTTATCTAGCGAGACATATAATAAATCCCACCAACCTTGCCTAGCTCACCAAGTAAAGCGTAGGGAAGATGAACACCCAAGCCACATCCACAAAGTGCCAGTACTTGACCATGGCTTCCACGCCCCAATAACTTCCTTCACCAAGGCGTTTCTTTTGGCCCGGTAACAGTATTAGCAAAAGCCCTAGAATGCCGGTAAACACATGAAAAGCGTGAAAGCCAGTGAGGGTAAAAAACACCGTCCCAAAGCCTGTGGACGGGGGAAAGAAACGAAAACCTTCGGCCCATTCCACACCTACACCAACAAGGAACAAGCTCCCCAGCCCTATGGTGGCAAGAATATTATACCTGAAGCGCCTAATATCACCATAGGCGGCGGCAGTTTCGCCTCGGTAAGCAAAGAGGCTGCTCAAGAGCAGGACGACGGAGATAACGAAGCCTAGTAGCTGATTCAGCTCAGATGGTCGCTGAACCCCTTGAAGATAAAAGCGAGTGAAAATTATGGCGATAAAGAGAAAGCTATCCGATAGTATGAATAGCCAAAGGCCAACACGATTAATGGCCCCTCGGTCTTCCCAGTCGGTAGTGATAGAAGTGACCATATTCATTAATCCCTTTTATTCCTTGCGACGCCAAAGCTGTGGAATATGCATAAAGTAGTGCAGGATAGCCCAAGCTCCCACCACAGCCATCATTGATAGATACGGCCAAGCGCCTCTGTTTATAGACGTCCCCACCACGTACTCGATAATTTTCAAGGCTGTCAGAGTCGCAAATACCTTGAACCCAAGACGTAGTTTGACTTCTAGATGGCGACTATGCATGGACGCCACCCCCTAGACAAATCTTCAAGTAGCCTGCTTTTCACCCGAACCACCTGTTGGTGAAACAATAACATGGACGGAGCCAGGAATACCGTAGCCATAGGGAGATCCCACCACTCGGGGCGGCACAGGGAAATTCTCGCCCGGCGGGGGAGAAGAAACCTGCCACTCCAAAGTCCGAGAGCGCCAAGGATTGGCAGAAGCTGTAGCACCTCGCCACAAGCTTGCCACCAAGTTGATGAAGAACACGAGCATGGACAGGGCAATTAGGTAACCGCCGATGGTGGTCACCAGGTTCATCGTACCCAATCCCATGGCAGGATCATAATCAACTATTCTGCGCCGCATCCCGTTCAGGCCCAGCCAAAACATCGGCTCATAAGTGATAAAGAAGCCGGCCGTCATCACTGACCAATGTACCTTACCCAGCCGCTCGTTTAGAAGCCGCCCCGTCACCTTAGGAAACCAAAAATAGATGGCGGCCATCATCGGAAAAACGAACCCGCCAAAGAGGGTGTGGTGGAAATGGGATGTTACCCAGTAAGTATCGTGGACATAGAGATCAACAGGGACAATGCCGTTGGGCACCCCGGTTATCCCGCCGATGAGAAAAACGACAATGGCAGTGAGCGCGAAAAGCATTGGCGTATCCAAATGTATCTTCCCTAACCACATGGTCGCCAGCCAGGAGAATATCTTTACTCCAGTGGGCACTGCCACCAGCAGGGTGGTAAACATAAAAGGTATTCTCAACCACGACTCCATCCCCGCCGCAAACATGTGATGCCCCCACACCAGGGCGCCACCGAGGGCTATGCCCAAGCTGGACAGGGCCACTGCTCTGTAGCCGAAGAGAGGCTTTCGAGAGAAAACCGGCACCACTTCGCTGATAACTCCCAGTCCAGGTAAAACAAAGATGTAAACGGCAGGGTGAGAATAAATCCAGAAAAGGTGCTGATACAAAATGACATTGCCCCCCTTGTTGGGATCGAAAAAGCCCAAAGGCGTTAATCTCTCTAATAGCACCATCAAAAAAGCTATACCCACAAACTGGGTAAATATAAGCTGTAGGAAAGCGGTGGCCAAGGTAGCCCAGACAAAGATAGGCATCCTAAAAAGGCCCATCCCCGGCGCCCGGAGTTTAAAAATGGTAGTTAGGAAGTTGACACTGCCTAGGATAGAAGACCAACCCACTAAGTAGAAGGCCAGGAGCATAAACTGCATTCCCAGAGGCGCACGGACGCTCAAAGGCGCGTAAGCTGTCCAGCCTGTGTCAAAGCCCCCCGCCGGCAGGCTAAAAAGAAAAAACAGGACAGACGGGGGCGTGACCCAGTAGGAAAGAGCATTGAGGCGGGGAAAAGCCATATCCCGTGCACCTATCATCAACGGCACCAGGTAATTAATCATACCCGAGATGCCCAGCAATACCGCCCCCAGCATCATAATGCCGTGAAGGCTGATAAGAGAGTTATAGGTGCGCGGGGTCATGAACTGCAACCCGGGTTGGGCTGTCTCCAGCCTAGCTATTAACTGATAGATACCGGCAACAATGATGACCAAAAGGGAGGTAACCATATATTGGACGCCTATGGTTTTATGATTAGTATGAAAACCAAAGTATCGTGTCCAGTTAGGCAATTCAGTAGCATCATGCTCTTTCTCCGGCCACCCTAATACCCACCCCACCCAACCATTGAAGGCACCCAGCCCACCCAAATAAGCTATTAGCCCGACAAAAGAGCCTAAAGCTGTCGCTTGACCCGAGTTCCATGCCGAAAGCCCCAAGGCAGTACGCAACAACATAGTGATTGCCATCCCAGCGACCGTTCCCACCAGCCCGAAGACGATGCCCCTAATAACGCCCAGCTTCCAGATAGTGCTCAACTCCTTTGCTCCTTCACCCAGAGTTCAAAATCCTCTGGTTCAACCACTATCACCGGAGCCTGCATGGCAGCGTGGGCTAGCCCGCAAAGCTGATTACACCAGGCCTTATAACTTCCCACCCTGGTAGGAGTAACCAGTAGCTCCTTCTCCATCCCCGGTACAGCGTCTTGTTTTACCCGAAACTGGGGCACCCAAAAAGCGTGGATCACATCTAGGGAGGTCAGTTTTAACAAGACAGGGCGATTCACTGGCAGCCTCAACTCCCCAGATGTAATGCCATATTGAGGGTACTCAAAGCGCCACGCCCATTGAAAGGCGGTAACCTTTATCTCTAACTCATTTTTCGGGTCCGCCCGGCCGATGTCTTTGAGTACCGCGGCACCTTGAACCGCTAGAACAAGTACAATTGCCAATGGAATAAGGGTCCAGGTCAACTCCAAACGATAATTCCCCTCCAAAGGCGGTCCTTCCTCAGTATCTCTAGGGTGGCGAAAAACGATCACGCTGTAAATGAGGAGTACCAGGCACAAAACAAAGATAACCCCACCAATGCTGAACAGGATACGCAACAGACGGTCTATAGGCTCGGCTTGAGCCGAGGCAGGTGCAGGAGTGAAGTTGGCATTTAAGAAAATAGCTACCACCATCGCCGAGAGGATGGCAACTGTAATAGCCACCACTATGTACCTTCGTAGGTTCAACTTATAGCCAATTCCTGGTATGTCCTACGGGCTAAGAGTTTAAACAATTTAGAAGGGCATGGTCAAGGGCCACCATCCTTGATCAGCTTGCCCCAGAAGGCTTATCCCTATCCTTGTTCTATATATAGCTCCCGGCTGTCCCTATCGTAGGTGAACAACTCAGCGTAGCGACCCCAATCTACGGCCGTCTCCAGTTGAGCGCGAGCCTCTTCCTCACTGAAACCTTTGTAAAGGGCCTCCAAAAAGAGCTCCTCGGGCAGGCTATGATCCTCCGCTGCCTCTAAGGCTTGTACTATGCGTTGAATGAAAAGGTCCTGGGCTATAGTGGGCCTCAGGAGCTCCTTGCGAACCAGAACCTCGGCGGCGGCGAACTCTAGGCCCAAAGGCGAAAGAACGAAATCACCCTCCTCCACCCTGCCCAGACCCAATCTTTCCGCAGCTCCAGTTACAGGCAGGAGATCATCCACCTCCATTTGCAGCTCCGCGGCCAACCGGTAGAGATCTTCCCTTCCCACCCCCGCAGCCACCCTCTCTACCAGGCCAGTAACGGTATCGATGGCGGCGTGGGGCAAAGGGGCCTCCTCCGCCAACTCTGGTATCGCCAACGCCGGCGCCCCCTGGGTGATGATACGGTAAATACGATCAACAATGGCAGTGAACCCCCGAGATTTGCGTTCTCGAGGATAAGACAAAGGTATAGGAAAATCGGCGATAACCCGTCCCGGATTTTTGCTGAGGACAATAGCTCGATCGGCTAAGAGCACGGCCTCCTCAATATTGTGAGTGACCATGAGAATAGCTTTAGTGGGTAGCTTGCGGCCCAACCATAGCTCCATCAATTCGCCACGAAGGGTCTCGGCAGAAAGAACATCCAAAGAGGAGAAGGGTTCGTCCATACATAACAGCTCCGGCTCCACTGCCAAGGCTCGTGCAAAACCCACCTTCTGACGCATACCTCCCGAAAGCTCCCGAGGATAGGCGTCCTCGAAACCATCCAGCCCTACCATATCTAGAAGCTCCAAAGCCCGTTGCCTACGCTGAGGTAGTGGTAGCCCCTTAACCTTGAGAGCTAACTCCACATTCTCCAGCGCAGTAAACCAGGGATAGAGAGCAAAGCTCTGAAAGACGAGGGAAGCGTGAGGATTTATCCCTTTTAGCACCTGGTTTCGGTAAAGTACCTGGCCGGTGCTGGGCGCAGTAAGGCCGGTTACGATACGGAGAAGGGTGGACTTCCCAGAGCCAGAGTGGCCCAATAGTGCCGCGAATTCCCCCTCTTTGATACCGAAGCTGATGCTATCCAAAATCAGGATGCGGCTCTCCGGCTGACCATAATACTTGCTCACCCTGTTTAGCTGGAGGAGAACCCTATCCCCAGATATTTTTAGGTTCTGCATTTCAATCCCAACGGAACCTTTCCTCGGCCAAATTGTAAAGGCGGCGCCAAAGGAGACGGTTAACGACCACTACGATGCCCACCATAGTTAAGGTGCTAGCCAAAAGGAGGGCAAAGTTTGCATCCGCCGTAGCCTGGGAGATGAGCGACCCCAAGCCAAGGGTGCTTTCCGTTTTTGTGGCGAAGCGGACGTATTCAGAGACGACACTGGCGTTCCAAGCGCCCCCAGTGGCGGTGATCATGCCGGTTATCAAATAAGGGAAGAGGGCAGGAAGAGTAAAGCTACGCCACCGCTCCCATCCCTGAATGGCCAAATTATCGGTAGTGTAACGCAGATCCTGAGGAATAGCCATACTCCCCGCAATAATATTGAATAGCAGATACCACTGAGTACCTAGTAGCATGAGCAGTATAGAGGCAAAGTTGAGGCCACCAGCCACATTGATGAGGAGCCAGAGAAGAATAGGAAAGAGGGCAGTGGCGGGAACCGATGCTACTACTTGCACTACAGGCATAACACGGTTAGCCAGGCGCTGGTTGGTTCCGATAGCCACCCCCAAGGGCAATGTCCAAGCGAGAGCCAGAAACAACGCCACCAAAACACGCAACCAGGTAGCAACAGCGCCGCTCAGAATTTCCAGCCATTCCCTCCATCCCAAAGTCGTCATCAAACTAACCGCCCGCGTTCCTCCGTAGATTACAGCAGCCAACAGAGCGATAAGCAAAATCGTACTTATAGCCCCTAAAATAGAACCTCGTCGCCTTCTAACAGAGGACGAGCCTTCATTAACCATCCCCACCAAACGTCTATCTATGGCCTCGCCAAGAGGAGCGATGGCTTTGGCATGAAACCTTTCTACTAGCCAGGATCGCGAGAGGACATCCAATACCCAGGAGCGGGGTGGTTCGGAGGCGGACACAGTTTGGAGTTTAAATTTATCGGCCCAGGCCAGGATGGGTTGCCACACAAACTGATCTAGTAACAAAATGACCGCGACCATAGCACCCAGACCCCAAATGAGGGCTGAGATATTGCCCTGCTCCGCCGCCGTTTTAAGGTAAGAGCCAAGGCCCAACAAACGGAAGTCTTTGTCCCCCAGAGTGAACTGCTCAGCAGCCATGAGGAAGAACCAGCCCCCGGCCCAACTCATCATGCTATTCCACACCAAGCCTATGGTGGCGAAAGGGACCTCCAAGGCCTTGAATTGTAGCCACCAATTCAACCGAAAGATGCTGGCTGCCTCCCGCATCTCCTTAGGAACAATGATCAAGCCATGATAAAAGGCAAAGGTCAAGTTCCAAGCTTGGCTGGTGAAGATGAGCAGTATTGAGCCCAACTCCACACCAAGACCTCTGGGCAAAAAGCTTACCAGGGCCAGCACCACTACAGGCATAAAGGATAATATAGGGATAGATTGCAAGATATCGAGGAGAGGCAACAATATGGTTTGAGCCCGTCGGTTCTTGGCCGCAACATAGCCGTAAACAAGGCTAAAGGACAGAGATAACAAATAAGCTGCGGCCATGCGTGACAGCGAGCGCAAGGCATAATAGGGTAGGGCCGCCGGAGACAGGTTGACCTCCGGGCCGGCAAACCGATCTGGAGCTCCAGTGGACAACTGTATTCCCAAGTAGAGAAGGGCGGCTAAGCCCAACCCCACCATAAGGTCGCCTGTGCTGAAGGAGCGATGGGCATGGAGTATAGACCTCAGTTGCATTGGCTCGCTCCTTGGTTGAAACAACGAGAAAAAGACAAACTTGCGCTATTAGTGCTGGAAAGCATAGCTATATAACACCCGATATTAAAGGGTGTCAAGTTTGAGGTCAGAATTCATGGGCGCTTTTGGTAAGCCTCTCCTGAGTAATTTCATACCCAATTCGTACCCAATTCATACCCTAACTAAACAGTTCCCGGAGACAATTGTCTAGAAACCTCAGTTCCGTTGGTAAGCAAGCGATAAAAGGAGGAATATCGAAAGAAAACCGGCGAACATAATTGCAGGCTCGATTTGTTTGAGCTCAAAAGAAGAATTCGGCTTCTTTGGAAAGGAGCTTGCTTTGAAAAAGTTCATAGTTCTTGTCGCCCTTCTTGCGTTAGCAGCCGCTGGTTGCGCTAAATCAAAAGCCACCCTAGAAGCAACGCCTACGCCTACAGCCACACTCACGGCTACCCCGATACCCACTGCCACTTCACTACCCACACTGACTCCGACACCATTGCCGCCGACACCTACCGCTACCCCCCTACCAAGTTCCACACCACTGCCCAGCCCAACCCCCACACCGGTGCTTCCCACGGCAACACCCATCGCACCCACGGCCACACCATTTCGACCAACAGAAACTAGCCGTCAGGAAATACTCAAATTTTTGAACGACATCGAGTCAATCGGGGTTATGGAAGTTCAACGGTATTTAGAAGAGGCGAATATCGAATTGGCAAAAGCTGAAGCAGAGCCGGACCCGGCTCGCAAACGTGAGTACCTGGCCAGTGCTTTCGATAAGCTGACCAAAGCCTTCGAAGAAATCTTACCTCAGATCGATGCTGTGAAAGGGCCTACCGAAACTGACCTCTACAAAGCCAGTTTCAAGGCGTTGATACAAAAAATGGCCGAGGCATGCAAGCAGATGACCTGGGGATTAGTGCAAAATAATGCCGCCATATTTACGAAGGCATGGGCAGATTTCATGGCGACAGCATTAGAACTAGAAACCTTCCATGAAGATTTGGAAAGGTTTGCGCTAAACTACGGCATTATCTACAATGAATCCACCGAATCCTGGAGGTGAAGCGAGCTAAGCCGCTTGCGCTATGAAGGTATTCCCAAAAAATTGTCTGGAAAAGAGGCTATTCCGGCATACCCTTTGGCTAGCCCTAATTTGCTTAGGGGCAGTATTTGTTATGACCGGCTGCCTAGGGAAAGCCAACACTAAAGGCACGCACACCTACATTCCTACTTCTCCCACCATCTCCCAATCCCCCTTAGATAAAGGAGCCGCAACTCCGCCAGCCCAGCCCTCCCCCGGGGTTTCCTCAACCCCATCCACGCCTAGGGCCGGGCCTTTATTCCTTCAAATAGCCGAGCCCCCCGATGAAACCGAGGTATCTGTCAGCCCCATGAGAGTCAAAGGAGTTACCAGCCCTGGGGCAATTGTAAGTGTAAACGGAGAGCTGGCGGAGGTGGATAAGAATGGCCTTTTTGAGACGAGCATAGCTTTGGAGGATGGGGCTAACTATATCGAGGTTATTGCTACCAACAACTTAGGCGATGAGGTAACAGCAATCAGAACGGTAATCTATACGCCGTAAGATTAGCTTTACAAAAATGCCAAACAGCCAAATGCGAAACCAAGCCTTGCCAAATACTACCTGGGGTGTTATCCTTAGCCTAATATTACTAAAGCGAACTAGCCCGAGAGAAAAAGTGTGGAAATAGCACCCGGCGTCTACCAATTTAAGGTTCCCATACCCAATAACCCTCTGGAAAATCTCCTCTCGTACTTGGTGGCGAGCGACGACGGCTATGTTATGATCGATACCGGCTGGAATAGCCCCGAGGCTATGTCTTCCGTCATCCCTCAGTTGCACAACTTAGGACTGGATTTTAAAGACATATCCACCATAATCCTGACCCATATTCATCCCGACCACTCCGGGCTTGCTGCACGCTTCAAGGAACTCTCCGGTGCTCGCTTGATAATGCACCAAGAGGATGCTCCGTCTGCCCTGGGAGGTCGCCCCGGTTTTGGGCCCAATTTCTTGGGTATGTTGCCTTGGTTAGAAAATCATGGCATGCCAAGAGAGGAAATAGACAAACTGCGTTTGGGGCATTCCACTAACCCGGGTACATTTTTGGCCTTGGAGCCGGACATGGTAGTACAGGGTGGAGAGACCATTACCTCGGGCTCCTTGGCCCTAGAGGTAATCTGGACGCCGGGCCACTCGCCGGGGCACATTTGTCTCTATAATCGGGCACAAAAAATCCTATTTTCTGGCGACCATGTCTTACCTGTTATCACCCCCCACGTCAGTCTACATCATCAAAGCCATGGAGACCCTCTGGAGGAATATGTTAGCTCCCTTGCCGCCGTTCAAGACCTAGAGGTGGAACTGGTGCTGCCCGCTCACGAGTTCGCTTTCGCCAACCTTCGGGAAAGAGTAGCGAACATATTGCATCACCACCAAGCCCGTCTGGAAGCCGTATTGCAGGCAATGGGATCAGGCTGGAAGGCTGCATATGAAATCGCCGCTAAGGTACCCTGGGACATAGGCCCATGGGAGAATATAAAGCCCTGGGACCGTCGAGCGGCCCTGGCGGAGACCCTCGCCCATCTAGAGCACCTCTACCGCCGAGGAAAAATAGAACGGGCGCAGCGTGACGGCTTGACCTTGTGGGCTGTCTCCGCCTAAAAACTTAACAAGCTCCTCAGTTTTGCACAAGTCCGTAAGATTGCTTCGCTGTGCTCGCAATGACAAATAAGTCTCTACAACGTCATTGCGAGGCGAAGCCGTTAGGTTGAGCTCACGCCGAAGCCTGTGGCAATCTTGATTGTGCATGACCAAGCTCCTCATTGATCAGTTAGACTAAGTAGCTATACCTTAGCTCTATTTCAAAAATTGCCCCTTAAGATCGCAGAAATAGGTTGACATAGCTCTATTGCTAGGCTAAACTGCCTACATCTTTTCAGGGCATACTCCTTCAAGATGTACGTAAAAATACTTAGACTGTTTCTTTATGGAGGCTTAACTTCACTAATTATTGTCTTCTTAGCCATTGGAGTTACGCGAGGTAACCGAACCACCTCGGCCGATGGAGGGGAATGCAAACAATTAGCTGATGCCGACTGCCCCCTATGGCCAGGTGTAAATTCCCAAAGTATCAGCTTACCCTTTGCCTCAGGAATAGGTTACTTCAAGGAAGCTCAAGTGCCCAAACCAGTGGTGGTGAACCTTTTTGCTCGGGTTCTTCGCCAGGGGCTGTCCGAAAGTTCCGTGTCTGTTTCCTCACCTCATGGACTGAACGAAAGCGAGGTGTCCAATATCGTCGATTACCTATGGGAGCTGACACCAGACCTGATCACCGCGCCGCCTGCTGGTGATGCTGCCCGCGGGAAACCTCTATATGCCGCCAACTGCGCCTCTTGCCATGGGGCTTATGGCGAGAGGGATGGGAGCCCATCCCTAACCGGCATGGCGGCTCAGTTCCAACAATTAGGGTTGCCCTCCACCGTGATGTTGGCCTTCGTAAAATCAGCCACCCGTAGCGGCAGCCTACCCACCATGCCCACCTTTCCCCCTAGTAAGCTCAGCGACACCGCTCAAGCCGATATAACCGAATTTATTTGGAGCTTGCCCTCACCGAAAACTACCGACCAAGGGCTTTCCAACCTTCTCTGGCTTCCGGCGGTGGCCGCTTTTGTTATGGCTGCGGGCCTGGCCGTCCGCCGCTGGAAAACCCGTTAGGAAAGGAGAGCCGTTAGGAAAACGTAACTAAAAGGAGGAATCCCATGGCAAGCCTGTTCATGAGACACCGAGTGGCCGACTACGAGAAATGGAAGCGGGTGTTCGATGGGGCAGATGACCTGCGCAAGAACGGCGCCGGGGCCATTGCCCATAACATACACCGGGACCCTGATGACCCAAACCTTATCATTGTAGCGCTACGGGTCCACGACATCCGACGGGCGAAGGAGTTCGCAGCTTCCCCGGACCTCCTCTCAGCGATGGCGGAGGCGGGGGTTCAGGGACAGCCCGAGGTGTGGTTCGGGGAGGACGTCGAGGACAGGCGGTACTAGGAGATCAACGGCATCGAGACAGACCTTCGGTGTCTGTCCCGACACGAAAGGAGGTGTAACGCCCATAGAAAAGTAACTAAATGATGATAACTGTGACACATAAAGAAAGGAATTTGACATGAGCCGAAAACTAATAGCCCTGTTGGCCCTCAGCTTACTCGCTTTGAGCCTAGCTCCGGTGGTTTCTGCCGGCCCCCCAGCGCCGCCCAATTACGGGGTTATGGAGCCGGTAAGCGACGCCTGCCCCTGGCCTGATTTCCTAAACCCTGTCTTGGAAGCCGAGGGTGTGCAGAAATGCTTACCCACCGAGATCAATTGGACATCGGGGGATGGCATCCGCATTGTCACCGACCCCCTGGTAGGTAGTGGCGATGATGCTGGCTCGGTAACCTTCTGGTGCGAGTCTAAGGTAGGCTTCAAGTACCAGATCGTGGTCTGGAATCTGGCTCCCAATACCAGCTACCCCGTGACGGCCACCGATGGGGTCACCATTTATAGCCTGGGCACCATCCGCACCGACTCCAACGGCAGCGGCGTCTTGGGAGGCATGTACCAGCTCTCGCCGGGCTTTTATGAGTGGGACATAAATGTCGGCTCAGTGCTAAGTAGCCCAGCAAGCGACGAAGCAGGGTTTGTGGTGTTCCCCTAGAGGCGAGTATTCTCAGAGCTAACAAGTATCCTGCTTTAAAGGGGTTGAGTACAACCAAAGAGGGGGTCTCAGCACCTGATAATTTCATGTCCAGGCATTCCCGCCGGGCCTACTAGGCGAGATAGCAAAATGAGAAGATCCCATCTGAGCAAGCCTGACGTCCTGAGTTCGGCGAATCATTCAGGCCAAACGAAGCTTGGGCTGTCCATTAACCCCGCCAGGGCAACAGTATCCGTCAATGGCCAGCCGATTCATCTTACCGTCAAGGAGTTCCAGGCGCTCTCGTACCTCCACAGCAGGGACGGGGCTTTGTGCACTAAAGACGAGTTAGCCCAACATGTGTGGCCGGAGTATGAAGGGGCGGTCGACGACTACAACATCGAGCAGCTTGTTTCCCGGCTTCGCCGCAAGCTTGAGCCGGACCCTCAGAGACCGCGGTTTCTTCTAACGGTCCGGGGCCTAGGTTACCGCCTGGAGACCCCCAGGGTAAGTGAGAGAATCACGATACATCGGGCGCGACTGCCAAGCAGAAGCATACTACTATCCACATTCGTGTTAATCATCGCGGCTGCAGGCATCGCGCTTGCCTTAGTGTTGCCGTCCGGACGCGACGGAAGGCAGCCTGGCGAACCTATCGGCGGCACGACCCGACAGGGTCCGTGGCTCTTGAAATATGGGGACGCCTTCGACAACCCTGAGACCTCGCTTTTCCCCAGAGGCCCTGGGTCGACTCCGGCGGGCCTTATCTTCTCCCGCAGCGTTGAAGGTCAAGAGTACTTAGTCCGCATTATGAAGGTATCCGACAGAAGTAGCGGTCTGTCGGCGCTCGCGCCGCCCGTCTCCTTTGAGACTTTCGCCTTCGAAGCTGAGGCACAAAGCAATGGCTCAATTCAGTACGGACTGACGCTCTTCTGGAACTCGGCCGACTCTCTCCAGATCAGGCTGAACCCGG
>JACQTR010000196.1 GCA_016210705.1 Chloroflexota bacterium
ATCTCCCAGCGGCCGTCGGAGATGGAGGGGATGCTGCGGCGTTGCTCTAGACGTTTTTTTATAGTGGTTTCGTCACTCACGCACTCTATTACCCAGAACTCGGCCCCCATGTCGGTCGCCAATCGCTGTGCATAGCGGCGCTCCTCCTGCTTTCGGAAGGAGGCATCGATAATTACCGACCGCCCTTGGGCCAAATGCTCTCTGGCCTGGTTTAATACCTCGGCGTAGGTCTGCCTAGTGAAATTGGGAGAATATATCCCCCCCCCAAATTCCTCAAAACGGTGCTCCTCCATTGGTACTTGTGCCAGGCTCTTTCTAACTACATCAGAGGCGATGACGACCAGATCCATACGGCGAGCCAACTCCTGGGCTATGGTGCTCTTACCGGTTCCGATGAGACCGCAAGTGATGATGAGGAGAGGAGCGTCTCTGGAGGTGGTGTAGCCATAAGCTAAATCAAAGTACCTTTTGGCCACAGTAAGGACCTGCTCCTTTTCAGCGGAGGTGATATGGGGGTCGTCTAGCTTGAAGCTTTCCACCTTCCCGCGTACGTAAGCCCGGTAGCATTTGGTGAAATTCAAAAGTTGGGACATCTCGGAGTCTTGGGACATCTCAATGTAGGCAGAAACGAAGGTTCGTGAGAGGGCAGGCCAGCCGTAGTAGTCCAGGTCCATGGCCAAAAAGGCTACATCTCCCACCACGTCGGAGTAGCGAAAGCGCTCGTTAAATTCTATGCAGTCGTAAATGCAGATACCATCACTGAAACAAACGTTGGCAGCGTGGACATCGCCGTGGCAATCTCTTATCCTACCTTCCCTTATTCTCTTCTCAAAAAGAGTGAGATTAGTCTGGATAAAGGAGCGGGCGAAGTCCCTTATGGCCTCGTATCTGTCTTTGAGGATAGTGATGCCAACGTATTTCTCCGTCTGATCGAAGTTCTCTTCCGTGTTGCGGCGAAGGATCTCCGGTTCACCAAAGCTTCGTATCTCCTCGTTGGTCTCCGCCCTTTGATGGAACTCCACAAGCCTCTGGGCCACTTGTTTCACCATCTCCTTGGTTACCCGCCCTTCTCGAAGGAGGTGGTCCATCATAGCCTCTTGAGGCAATTGACGCATCTGCACTGCGTACTCCAGGACTTTGCCCCTGCCGCCAACGAAAATACCTCCGCTCCTTTGTATGACAGGGCTAACACCCAAATAAACCTGGGGGCAGAGGCGACGGTTCAAGATTACCTCTTGATGGCAATAGTATCGGCGCTTCTCCAGAGTGGTATAGTCGAGAAAGCCGAAGTCCACTGACTTTTTAATTTTGTAGACATAATTTCCGGTGAGTAAGACGAAGGAGATCTGAGTCTGCACCAGCTCGATGTTATAAGTATAGTGAGGATAGGCCTCTGGTGTAAGCAGGGCTTGAACCACCGGTGGTAATTCCACCCTAACCTCCTCCTACTTCGTTAGCTGGAAACTTTCTACTATGTTGTTGCACAAGGTGCTGTATTTATCGGATACGCTTTCGGCAGCGTCACAGGTGATTACGTAGGCTGTGCTATCCTTTATGATGCTCACTTGGTCAACCCAAACTTTTATTTTTTGCGGCTCTGGTGTCTGAAGTAAATAAGTTTGTTTCATGGCGGGTAGACCGTTTACCATTAGCGGTGATAGGGAAAGGGACTGATAGCCGGTCAATATCTTGAGGCTAGTTTCCCCTGCTTTTACGTAATCTTGGGCAGTCATAGGGGAGGGAAGGACTTCCTTTACTACATTGGTATTAGGGGAAAAACTAGCTTCGACGGGACCGTAAAAGGCAACAGTGATGAGACCGGACATTGGTACCTTTTCCCAACCCTCGGGGATGCTTATGGAAAAGCCGTTCTCGGCATCAGTGTAGGTTTGATACCCGGCTAAGGGCAACGAACTGAATTCGTTGCCCGAATAACGCGCCTCAATTGGCTCAAAAATGGGCATCGGTCCTGTTCGACTAGACTTACTAGACCAAGACAGAGCGACCGTGCCCATTAATATGATCACCGCTAACAAAGCTCCTGCAATTACTGATAAAGCTAGTTTTTGCCGAAATGGAAATGGCCTTCTTGTGGAAACAGGGGGCTTTGGCGAATATCCGGTTTGACTTCCAGGATGCCAGCCGCCCGTTTCGCTGCTTTTTCGTGCATCGTATTCCGCACGTCTTGCAGGGTTACTCAAGGTTTCAAAAGCCTCATTTATCAAAACCATCATCCCAGTGGCGTTGGCGTCTTTATTAACGTCGGGATGGTACTTCTGGGCCAATCTGCGGTAAGCGGCTTCAATTATCTCTCTACTAGCGTTCGAAGAAACCTGTAGTATTTCGTAATAGTCAGGCTCGCTACGGTTCACAACGTTTCCTTGTTACTACATAATGATGGCCGCACGTTCCCAGAAACAGTACCGTAATAAAAGATGCTAGTGTCCATGAGGCATCCTTATTTGTCATTGCGAGCAAAGCGAAGCAATCTTGTTCTTACGAGATTGCCACGCCCGTCTGCGGCGGGCTCGCAATGACGTTAAGGCTCCCTCTTTCTTTTGCAGCTTAGACTAACCACTAGGGTCAGGACGACGAGGGCTAGAGCTATCTTTTTCATAATATCATTTCTTCTTTTTGCATATAGGTCTATTAATGGGTTTGGCTTCCCCCTCTGGCTGTCTGTGGCCGGAGCTGGGCCCTTTTCCCCTTCGACTTCTTGGCCTTACGGCGATGCTTTTGCCAGGCCACCCGCTTGCGCTTATTCACCTTTTATCTCACTCATAGAATTATAGTGCTCCTTCAAGGTAGTCGATAGCTTTGCCGTCCATTCCAGGGCCTGGGCTGCCGCCTGAAGGGATAGCGATCCCAGACCACAAGAGGGAGTGATAAGACTGCGTTCCAGCAAGGTAGGGAAAGGCACCCCCTTTTGGCAGAGATAGCCCATGGTCTCCATGAGACGCTGCCAAAGGCTTTCCTGGCTTTCCTGGGCGAGGGCTTTCTCTTCGCTGGGCACTATCCCCCAGGCTATGATGCCACCCCTTTCCAAAAAGGCTTTCACCTCGGCAGGGTAAAGGCTGATGGTCTGACCATAATTATAGGCATCCAGGTTGAGGATGTCCACGGAGGTAGCTAGCACCACCGACCAATCGGTGTTGCCGCAGCAATGAACTCCTTTGAGCCCCGTTATGCCCTGAAAGACTTCCTCTAATAGGTTTATCACTTTCTCTCGGGACAATGAGATGAAAGCCGAGCCGAAGGAGGCCAAATAAGGCTCATCGAGAAATATGATGGTGTTGGGAGAAATAGCCTTTAAAGCCCTTTCTTGCCAGGTAGCCTTGAGTCGTAAATGTTTGGCTACGGCATCCGCCAAGACATCGTCATATATAATAGGACGATGATCCTCATCGGTTACTGCCAGTCCCCAGCTAATGGGCCCAGTCACCTGGCCTTTGACGGCCAAGGGGGCAGGTATTTTTCTGGCCAGAAAGGCGTGGAGCCCAGCGGCGTAGTCTGGGCTAAAATCGTATTGATCGATGGCATTTTCTAAATAGGCAGCGTAAAGTCGTTCCAGAGCCTTGTTGGCAACGCTGCGCTGGACGTATAAACGCTCATTTTCTAGGGCAAGCCCTGGGAAGCCTTCGCTGTATTGGGCGTACATGTTCTCTAGAAAAGATCGGCGTGGCAATTGAGGCCAGACGGGAATGTCTGGCAAGTGGCTTAGCATCAAGGAGCAAGCTTCATCAGGGTCGGTGTGGGGAAGGCTGCCTATCGCCGTAGCTAGTCCCCGAGGTTTGAAGGCGGAACGATACAAAGCTTCCCCTCTATCCACTTTATTGGACATACTTGCCGATGAGAAGGGCCAGGTCTTTTTTTATTTGATTCGGAATATATTGGCGATCAGTGATGATGGCGTTCTCCAAGGCATGGGCGCAGGAGCAGTCACGCTGTTGGGGGATTCTGGTCACCACCTTGCGGACTATCTCTTTGGCTGTGGCCACATTGCGCTTGAGGTTATCAATCACCATATCGATGGTTACCGATTCATGTGTATCGTGCCAGCAATCATAGTCGGTGGCGCAGGCCAGAGTGGCGTAGCAGATCTCCGCCTCTCGAGCCAGTTTGGCCTCGGGCAAAGCTGTCATGCCGATGATGCTAGCTCCCCAGGAGCGGTAGAGGTTAGATTCAGCTTTTGTGGAAAAGAGAGGCCCCTCCATCACCACGTAGGTTCCCCCTTTGTGGACATTGGCCTCTGTTTCTTGAGCCTCCTGGTAGAGGATTTGGCTGAGGATAGGACAGAAGGGATCGGCGAAGGTGGTATGGACAACCATGCCATCCTCAAAAAAGCTATTAACGCGGCTTTTGGTACGGTCGATAAGCTGATCGGGTATAATCAGGTCTAGGGGCCTGATCTCCTCTTTAAGGCTACCGGCGGCGCTGATGGAGATGATCCACTCCACCCCCAAGGACTTTAAAGCGTATATATTGGCTCGCACTGGGAGTTGAGTGGGACTGATGCGGTGGCCCCGGCCGTGGCGAGGTAGGAAGGCCAGCCTTTCTCCCTCCAGGGTGCCCAAGACGATGGCATCGCTGGGGGGGCCGAAGGGCGTATCCACCCTGACCTCCTGGATCTGGGTGAGGCCCTCCATCTCATAAAAGCCGCTGCCACCGATGATACCTATGCGGGCTTCAGTCATTCGCTTCCCTTCCTTGGGCAAAAAACATTAACTTTTTTAATCTGTCCCCATAAGGTTCCCGCACTATCCCCTCCTCGGTGATGATGGCTGAAATATATTGATGAGGGGTGACATCGAAAGCGGGGTTGGCCACCTCTACTCCTTCCGGAGCTGTTGCTACACCTCGGAAGTGAGTAACCTCCTCAGATGCACGCTCCTCGATGGGTATTTCCTTGCCCGAGGCCAAAGATAGGTCGATGGTGCTGGTGGGGGCAGCCACGTAGAAGGGGACGCCATTTTCGGTTGCCACCACCGCCAGGGGATAGGTGCCGATCTTGTTGGCCACATCGCCGTTGGCAGCGATCCTGTCGGCTCCCACGATAACGCACTGTATTTCGCCTCGGCTTAAGAAATGCCCGGCCATATTGTCGGTAATAAGGGTCACGGGTATTTTGTATTGCACAAGCTCCCAGGCAGTAAGACGGGCTCCTTGGAGAAGGGGACGAGTCTCATCCGCAAAAACTCTAATACGTTTGCCTTGCTCCGCAGCGGCCCGAATCACGCCCAAAGCGGTGCCATATCCTCCGGTAGCTAAAGTCCCAGCATTACAGTGGGTCAAAACGGTAGCGACATCGGGGATCAGCTCAGCGCCCCACTGGCCCAAACGCCGATCAGATGCCTCGGTTTCGGCCTCCAGACGTCGGGCCTCGGCGATAAGGGCTGCTTTGATCTGAGGGACATTACCAGCACTGGCGGCAACACGCTCCATCCTTTCGATGGCCCAGGGTAGATTGACAGCGGTGGGACGGGTGGCGATCAGGGCCTGAGCCACTACCTGCAAATGGCGAAGGAACTCCTCTTTAGTTTGGGTGTTGCTCTCTTGGGCACCCAACGCCATGCCGTAAGCAGCCGCTAAACCTAAGGCAGGAGCCCCACGAATGCGCATCTCTTGTATGGCAGTAGCCATGCTTTTGTAGTCGTCAAGTTCTAAGTAAACAATCTCTTGGGGTAATCTGGTTTGGTCTAGGAGCTTGACCTTGCCATTCTTCCACTCGATGACCTTGAAATTCATGATAGCGCCTCTACTTTGGTGTAACAAAAGGCTTCTCGCCTAGGGAGAAGCCTGGAGACGGTGGATAAGTCCGTTTTTTATGGTGGGACTATGATAATCTATGGCTAAAAGTGTGTCAAGCAATACACTCCTCTTTGTCATACATTCACTTTGGCTTTGATAATTGTGGTGCCTGTATGGGCCCTAATACTTAATTAATGAATAAACCGGATAATTGTTC
>JACQTR010000197.1 GCA_016210705.1 Chloroflexota bacterium
CCGTTTGCCCAAAGCCCCGCACATCATAGGTCAAAACTTGGTATCGCTGCGATAAAGTTGGAACCTGATGGTACCACATGTTCAGGTTATCGCCAGCGCCATGGATGAGAGTTAGGCATTCACCGGCGCCGGTTAGCTCGTAGTTCATGGAGATACCGTTGGCTTTAATTTTCATGGCTTGACCTCCTTTTTTACTAAGCTCGCCGAAACTATAGGGCTTGGGTTAGCCCGGATGATAGTCGTCAGTCTTCAACGCCTCTAGTGCGAATGAGCTGGTAAACCGCTGTGCTCGTGCCTCTCGATGTAATGGTGTTGTTCACCTGAAGTGTTAATGGGATCGACGTGGACTACGACATTTGAAAGATAGCGTAGATGGTGCAAAAGTTGGTGACGCACCTCTTTTGCGATGTCATGTCCTTCACAAACGGACAGGTCAGGATCCACTGCTATGTTAACTTCAGCGTAAAGCCGGTGGCCAAGCCATCTTACGCGCACTTCGGTGATGTCAAGAACTCCTTCGGTATGATTGAGAGCATGTTTTATTTCTTCAATTACTTCTGGGTCTACCCCGTCGAGCAGACGGGTGAATACAGTTTTTGCAGATTCCCATACGATTCGTAGTATAGCGGCCGTAATAATAAGGCCTACTACAGGGTCTGCCAGGGGATAACCCCACCAAATACCCAACGCACCAAAAAGCACCGCCAAACTGGTCAACCCATCGACCCTGGCGTGATGGCCGTCAGCTACTAAAGCGGCACTGCCAATTTCTTTGCCAACCCTAATACGAAGCACTGCCACAGCCTCATTGCCCAAAAAGCCTATTACAGAGGCTGCGACCATCGCCCACAAGTACTCCACTGTTTGCGGGTGAAAGAAACGATTAATAGATACATAGCCCGCAGTGATGGCGCTGACCAAGATCGTAAATACAACCGTTACTCCCGCAAGGTCTTCAAAACGACCATAGCCGTGGGTAAATCTATCGGTCCGCTTCCATCGGGCTAGCTTGAAGGCAAACGCCAGTGGAATAGCCGTAGCAGCATCGCCAAAGTTGTGGATAGTGTCCGAAAAAAGAGCAACACTTCCCGAAAAGTAAACAACGGCAATCTGAAACAAAGCGGTGGCAAGCAAACCAAGCAATGACCACTTGACAGCCCACATTCCACGTTGGGTAGTTATGATGGATGGGTCAACGACACCGTGGGTATGGCCATGCGTATCGTGCTTGTGCAGATGGTCGCCTTTATGGAGATTGCCACGAGTGAACATGTGCCGAATGTTCCTTTTATAATTTTATAATTATAGAAGACTAGCCCTTCCCAGGCAAGATACGTAGGATACGATCGTCGTTGGCAGCGGGCGACCCTCGTCCATCCCTATTGCTGGTGGTCACATAGAGAAAGCCATCGGGGCCCATAACCACATCGCGCAAGCGCCCCAATCTATCTTTCAGCAAGGGCTCATGGGCTGCCACCTGCTTCCCATCTGGGGTGAGCACCACCCGATGGATATTTTCACCACGTAAAGTGGTAAAGAAAAGATTTCCTTGCCAATCGACATAATCCCCGGTGTAAAAAGCCGCCCCGGATGGTGCCACCGACGGGGTGAAGACCAAAATGGGATTTACATATCGGTTGTCGTCGCCCATGCCCTGAACCTGGGGCCAGCCATAGTTCTGGCCAGCCACGATGATATTGACCTCGTCATTGCCCACCGGGCCGTGCTCGGTGGCGAACAGATGGCCATCTTTGGGGTTCCAGGCTAGACCTTGAGGATTGCGATGACCCCAAGTGTAAACAGAAGAGCCAAGGAAGGGGTTATCCGCTGGGATAGAGCCATCGGCATTGATACGAAGGATTTTCCCAGCCAAGGAGTTAAGGTTCCGAGCCAGAGCTGAATTGGAAGCGTCGCCGGTAGTGATGTAAAGTTTGCCATCTGGACCAAACTTTATCCGTCCCCCGTCGTGGATTTGACCCCCCGGAATGCCATCGAGAATCACCTTAAGGTCCGTCGCTTGACCATCACTTTCGGTGAGGCGGGCAACGCGGTTCATCAAGTTACCCCGGGGATCACGATATGTGTAATAGACGTACAGATAATGATTTCGGGGAAACTCTGGATCTAAAGCTATGCCCATGAGACCGGCCTCGCCGACGGCAGCTATCTCAAGGGTGGCCACCGGCTGGGAAAGGAGCCGGCCATTTTGAACAAGGCGGATACGCCCTGGCCGCTCGGTGAAAAAAAGGCGGCCATCGGGGGCAAAGGCCAAGCTCCAAGGAACCTCCAAACTATCGGCTACCACTTCAACCTGAAGCGGGGACAAAGACGGTGTCGGGGTAGGAGATGTTATCCCTGGGGTTGAAGGGTAGGTTGGTGTAGGTTCATTGGCGGGAGAAGCCTTACCGCATCCCATAAGGCTGGCCAGAGCTACTCCTGCAATTAGAAGAGACACCCTCTTTTTTCGAATGGAGAAGGGCAAGGCTATCACCTATAGGAGTTAGTTTAGGCTGCTCCTAGTACTGCCCTATCAACGAGGAAAGGTGTTTAATGCGCTTCAACATGTTGGGATGAGTGCTCATCAGCTCCATCATCTTGTCAGATGTGCCCAGACGAAGAGATTTGGAACGAAGAGCCATAAGCTCATCGGCATCAATGGTCCCACTCATATCGGCATCGATTTCCCGAAGCTCCTTGATCTCCTGCCACGCCCGAGAGGGGTCGCTGGCGAAGAACGCTTTCACCCCTTCCACCTCTTTTAGGCTCTCTTTGGAGACCCGAGCGCTGCCGTACACCAACTTGTAAAGGGCCGTAGCTAAATAGCGGGGTTGGCTACCTAACCTAACGCTCCCTTGGTCGGCGTAATACTCCCTGATCCGAGAGGCATAGAGAACCAAAAGGTTGGTAATAAAGTAAAGAAGGAAGGCAAAGATGCCTATATAAGCAAGGTTCCCTCCTCTTTCTCTGTTTCCGTAGCCAGAAAACATGGTGCTCCAGGCCACATACCACAGGATGAGAGGAATGACGCTCAGAATGGTAATCAAGGCCATGTCCCGATGCTTGACATGAGAGATCTCATGTCCCAGCACCGCCCTTAACTCGTCTTTGCTTAAAAGCCCCATAATCCCCTGGGTAACGCAAACTCGGGCGTCGCCCTTCCAGCGCCCAAAAGCGAAGGCATTGGGGATTTCTATTCTAGATATGCCCACTTTGGGCTTGGGCAATCGAGCCTCTTGGGCCAGTTCGGATACCATCTGATGCAACTCGGGGTATTCATTCTCCGAGACATATTGAACCTTCATCGACCAGCCCACTATGGACGGCCCAACCATGTATTGGATCAGCACCATAACCATGGCCAAGATGCCATAGGTAAGAAACCCGCCAATACCCATCAGGCTGGCAATCACGGTGATGACAGCATAAAGAATGCCGAACATCACCGCCAGAAGCAGATACAAACGCATTTGCAATCCCATAAAACTCACCTCCGTCCCCTGTCACACCAGGAGACCTTTGCTTGTACCTATTATACCATACCCTTGAGCACCCTTGAGCCAAAACGATGAAGCCCTTTTAAGCCGTTTTGCTGCTGAAAAAATCGAGGCAACCAAAAAGTTCTTTTTGGCGAACCGTCTACCTTCTTCTTAGCTAGGCGTCTTTCTTGGCGACTGGTATAATGAATTAATCTCGATATTGCCATCGAGACTTTCAGAAAGGCCCAAAATGGATGCTCTCAAAGCCGAGCCGGAAGACTCTCTCCCTACCTCTTCGGGAGGGTGGCACCCCATCCAAGGCAAAAAGGAGCATCCCTTGGGTATTCTTGAGGGACAAAAGCTAGGTACTACTAGCCTTCACATCCTCCTCGGGCCTAAAAATCGGTTCGGAGCCCGATACTTTCAAATTTTCCTCAAAGATGCCCTAGGCCGGCTCAGCGACCAGCCGACAGTCTTTGGCCTATATAGCTCAGGAAAGTATCCCAGCTACAACTGGATAGAGATAATAAGGCTTTCCACTAAACTAACCTTTACCTCCGAAGATGGTCATAAAAATTCCACAGACCTCCATCTAGAAGGAGCGGATCAACAGCTCCTTCAATACCTTGCCGACCTTATCCCACCGGGGGGGCATCTTATGGTGGAGTACGAGAGCCCAGAACAAGAGACCACTGCGCGTTCCCTGGTATTGGGAATGCCCGCAGTAGCTACCCCTCTGGGCAGCTTGTTATATCGGGTGGGATGCGGAGCCGGATTTAAAGATTGGTCTATTGCCGAAGGCGGCAACGAAGGCCCGCGCAAGCTTCAGGGCTATAAGGCCTTGAATTCGGAGCAGGCACGATTTAAGGCCGAGGCTATGGCCGAGGAATTGATCGCTTTTTTGAGGCGGCTGCCAAACCCCCGATTCCCCGAGCTGGAACGGCCGGCCCGACAGCGAGCTATAGATATTCTGCGCAGTTTGAAGTTGGAAAAACCAGATTTGGCTCGCCGGGCTGAGGAAGAAATTCTCAAAGCCAGCCAATCCTTGTAGGAAACTCGTTAGTAAGATAAAATCGAGTACAACTGTGCCATGGCTTACGTCATTCAGGTAGAGGGCCTCACCAAGCGCTTTAGCGCCCTCGTTGCGGTGGATAATGTGTCCTTTCAGGTGCAGGAGGGGGAGGTCTTTGGCATCTTAGGACCTAACGGGGCTGGTAAGACCACTATCCTGGAGTGCATCGAGGGTCTCCAAGAGCCCACCGCCGGCCGAGCCTTGGTGCGGGGCATCGACCCTCGCCAAGAGCCCCATCGGGCCAAGGAAAACATGGGGGTGCAGCTCCAGGCCTCTGCCTATTTCGACTATCTCACCCTCACCGAGGTTCTAGAGCTCTTTGGCCGCTTCTACCACCGCCACCCTGACCCGCGCCAACTCTTGGCCCTTGTGGGGTTGGAGGACAAGGCAAAAAGCACCGTAAGCCGCCTCTCTGGAGGCCAGAAACAGCGTTTCACCCTTGCCGCCACCTTGGTTAACGATCCCCAGGTGGTATTCCTGGACGAACCCACCATGGGTCTTGATCCGCAAGCCCGCCGCCATCTTTGGGAAACCATCCAAGAAATGCACCAGGAGAGCCGCACGGTGGTGCTCACCACCCATTATATGGAGGAGGCCCAAGCCCTGTGCCATCGGGTAGCTATCATGGACCAGGGACGTATTGCGGCCTTGGATACGCCAACCAACCTGATTCGCCACCTCCCTGTTCCTTACCGAGTGCGTTTGGTGGCCTCCACTACCCTTCCCTTAGGAGAAATGGAAGGCCTGCAAGGGGTCACCGCAGTGGAGCACAGCAGGAATGGAGAATACCTACTTTCCTCAGTAAATGCGGGGCACACCCTGCCTGCTCTCCTCGCCTTGCTCAACGGCCGAGGAGCTATCGCGGAGCACTTGGAGGTATTTACGGCCACCCTAGAGGACGTTTTTTTGTCCCTTACCGGCAAGGAACTGCGGGCATAGGCCATGCTTTTCCTTACCCTATTCTTAGCCAATATAAAGATGCTCTATCGCAACCGCCAGGCCATCTTTTGGGCCTTGTTCTTCCCCCTCATCTTCGTGGTCGTCTTTGGCCTTTTCCGTTTAGATGAGCCCAGCCCGGTGAAGATGGCCCTGGTGGATCAGGCCCAAGACCTGCTCTCCGCCCGCTTAGTGCAAAGCCTAGGCAAAGTAGAGTTCCTCAAGCTGAATACTACTTTCAATGAGGAAGAGGCCCGGCGGAAGCTAGTCGATGGCGACATAGCCTATATTCTGGTCATACCCTCGGGCTTAGCCCAGCGAGTTAGCTCAGGGCACAGCACCAACCTTACTTTCATTTACGACGAAAAACGGATCCAAAACAACCAATTGGTTCAGGGGGTATTAGAGCAATTTTTGGGAGAGATGAACATGGCGGTGCAAGGGAGCAGCCCTCTCCTAACCTTGGACTCTCGAGGGATTTCGGCCAGACGAATAGGTTATTTTGATTTCTTAATGCCCGGCTTCGTGGGCATGGGAGTAATGACCTTTGCTATCATCAGCATGGCCTCACAACTGGCCCTTTATCGGCAACAGCGCATCCTCAAGCGCATCAAAGCCACCCCTCTTTCGGTGCGGACTTTCTTCTTGGCCCAGGTGGGAGCTTGGCTGGTTCTTTCTCTAGTCCAGGCAGCCGTCATACTGGCGGCGGGGATGCTTTTGTTCGGCGCGCGGGTCTACGGCAATATAGTGTGGATGTTCCCGCTGGTGATATTAGCCAATCTAGCCTTTTTGAACCTGGGCTTCATCGTCGGCTCCCTAGCGCGAACGGTGGAGGCTGCCAATGGCTTGGCCAACGTGGTGAGCCTGCCCATGATGTTCTTCTCTGGCGTGTTCTTCCCCACCGATAACCTGCCCTCAGTACTTCGGGAGATTGTGCGCTTACTGCCCTTAACCCCTTTATTGAAAGCCCTACGAGGCGTGCTTCTGGACGCCCAACCCCCTTGGCATTACCCCGGTGAGCTCGGCCTCCTCACCTTATGGGTAGTAGCCACCTCGGTAGTGGCCGTGTGGTCCTTTAGGTTCGAGTAGAAAAACAAAAAAAGGAGATTTTGTTATGCCCACAGCCAAAGTAAACGGTGTAGAGCTATATTATGAGGTTCATGGCCAAGGTTATCCCGTAGTTTTGATCAATGGTTTTACGGGTACCACCGAGGGTTGGACACCCCAAATTGCCCCTCTATCTTCAAAGTACCGGTTAATACTCCACGACGTTCGGGGTCATGGCCGCTCGGAAAGCCCTCCCTCTGCGGATGCCTATTCCCCCGACATCGTAGCCGAGGACCTTCGCCAACTTCTGGATACTCTTGGTGTAAAAGAGGCTGTGGTAGGTGGACTCTCCATGGGAGGTTACCTATCCCTGCGCTTCCACCTCCGCTATCCCGAAAGGGTAGCCGCCCTCATTCTTGCCGACACCGGTCCTGGTTACCGTAACCCCGCCCGACAGGCGGCGTGGAATCAGCAATATGAGGAGCGGGCTCAAGCCTTAGAAAAAGAGGGTAAAATAGGGCTGGCTCACGTGGGCCGACGGGTGGTGACTCAGCGAGATTCCCTCGTTATCGAAAGCCTAAGCCAAATTAAAGTGCCTACCTTGATTATTGTTGGTGAAGGAGATGCTGCCTTCCTAGCGGCCGCCGACTATATGGAGAAGGTTATTCCTGGAGCCCAGCGCGTCACCCTGCACGGGGCGGGACACGCTGCCAACCGGGATAACGCCGAAGCCTTTAACCAGGCCATCATGGATTTCCTAAGCCAGTTTAAAGACACGAACGCCCGCTGAAGGCTCCTCCCTGACGCCCTTGCTGGAAGCCCTGCAGGAGGGTGCTCCTGGACGCCCAGACCCCCTGGCACTACCCCGGAGAGCTGGCTCTCCTCGCCCTATGGGTGATCGCCACCTCGGCGGTGGCGGTGTGGTCCTTAAGGTTTGAATAAAGGACGATGGCTCGGGCTTCTATAATAAACAACAATAACAACTGGTTTTGGGGGTTTTTAGCTGATCTAGGAAAATTTCACCGCACTTGAAGGCCTTGTCAAGACAAGTGCATTCACATCTTGTCGCTGGTGGGTCAATCCTGCTTGTTGCGAGAGAAACCTCATTGTAGTATCATCAGAACCGGACAGTTGCAGAGAACTATTGATTTTTGTCGTTGATCCTGCGACAAGTATCAAAATGTCGGCTTTATGCGCTCAGCTGGTCCATGTCCATGATTCATTGATCTGCTGTTTTCGCGATAGGTTAGAATGTCTCTGCAACTGTCCTCTTTTTTTCAGCCGTTCCGCTGTGTTCATGGTTAAGTTGAGTAAAATGCAATGAACACTGAGCTAACCGCCAACGGCGTGGAACCGCGAGAGCGCTTC
>JACQTR010000014.1 GCA_016210705.1 Chloroflexota bacterium
ACAGCCTTCATCACTTCGCCCTTTTTCACGCGCCCGCGCGGGATCGCTTCCTTCACCGAAACAACGATGACATCGCCGATGGTCGAGACGTATCTTGGATCTGGGATGTAGATTTCGAAGGGTTGATGGGGCAGGTGCGGTTTGTCATCGCCTCGGGCCGACGGGCTGAGGATATGGCTTTACGCCTAAAATATGCGGGGCTTTCTCCCTTGGAAAATTTGATGGTGGAAAGAGATTTAGCGGTAGCCCTCTACAAAGGATTAGAGGGAACGCCCCACGGAGAAACCTTATATGTAATTCCCACCTACACCGCATTATTGGAGGTTAGAGAGTTATTGACCAAAAAGGGCTATCTTAGCCCCTTTTGGAGGGATAGCGATGAATAAGTCTTTGACGCTAGCCTATCTTTATCCCAGCCTTATGAACGTCTATGGAGACCGAGGCAATATCTTGTGTCTCGTTCAACGCTGTCGCTGGCGCGACATCGACCTCAAGGTATGCGATGTCAGTATGGGGGAAGAACTAGATCAAACTTACGATCTCCTCTTTATGGGCGGAGGTCAAGATAAAGAGCAGCGCCGGGTAGCTCCTGACCTGCTAGAGGTAAAGGGTGAACCAATTAGGCAAGCTGTGGAAAGAGGTATGGTAGCTTTGACCGTGTGCGGAGGCTATCAGCTTTTTGGTCGATACTATCGACCAGCCGAGGGCTCAGAGCTTGAGGGCATCGGCGTTTTCGATGCCTGGACGATCCACAAAGGGCCTAACGAGCCCCGCTGCATCGGCAACGTGGTGGCCTTATGGGGCCAACAAACGCTGGTGGGTTTTGAGAACCATGGTGGCCGCACTTACTTGGGCCTTAACACTCAGCCTTTGGCCCGAGTGGTCACCGGCTATGGCAATAACGCCGAGGACAAAACCGAAGGTGCTGCTTACAAAAATGCCTTCGGCACCTACCTCCACGGCTCTTTCCTGCCCAAAAACCCATCTTTCGCCGATCATTTAATCCATCTGGCGCTAGAACGTAAATATGGCTTATCAACCTTTGCCCCCATAGATGACGCTTTGGAGCTGCGGGCACACCAAGCCGCTCTGAGTTTAACGCAGAAAAGAGGCTGGTGGAAAAAGGCTAGGGCATGAATAATGTCCAGTATGGATGCCGTAGGGAAGTTACTCCTGGGGGTAGGGGCCTTTTTGGTATTGCTCGGCCTATTGATCATTTTCAAGGATCGAATTCCATATGTGGGAAGGCTTCCCGGAGATATCGTCATCAGAGGAAAGGGTTTCACCCTTTACTTCCCTTTGGCCACGGCCATTATCATCAGCATGATCGTTTCCATAATCTTTAGCCTGTTGTGGCGCAAATGAAGACTAGCGATTTCGATTACCTTCTGCCTGACCATCTTATCGCCCAAATCCCTGTAGAACCTCGAGACCAAAGCCGTCTCCTCGTTATTAACCGAGCCCTGGCTACCACAGAGCACCGCCATTTCTACGACATCGTGGACTATTTGCAGCCAGGCGACCTCTTGGTGGCCAACGATAGCCGAGTTATCCCTGCCCGCCTACGAGGACATAAGCTCGATAGCGGAGGGCAAGTAGAAATCCTATTGCTGCGCCAACTCGAACCTGGTGTTTGGGAAACCTTGGTCAGACCGGGAAGTCGGCTGAAAGATGGGGCCAAAATCCAATTGGGAGAGCACGGCTGGGCAGAGGTTTTGACCCGTACGCCTCAGTCCACCAGGCTCGTTCGCTTCTCCAACGAAGAAGCCCTGGAAATCATGGGAACCGTTCCCCTTCCTCACTACATACACGAGCCTCTGGCCAACCCAGAGCGCTATCAAACCATCTATGCCCAGGCCAGGGGCAGCGTGGCTGCCCCCACCGCCGGACTTCACTTTACCCCCAGCCTTATGGAACGCATCCGAAACCTGGGGGCTCAAATCGCTTTCGTCACCTTACACGTGGGCTGGGATTCCTTCCGACCGGTGCGAGAGGAGGACGCCCATCGCCACCCCATTCACAAGGAATGGGGCGAATTGAAGATGGAGGTAGTTAAACAAATTCAGCATACCCAAGAGCGGGGAGGCCGAATCATAGTTGTGGGCACCACTACCATGCGTCTTCTGGAGTCGGTGGCTCTAAAGGGAGATGACAACGGCCTAAGCCTGCGTCCTTACGCCGGCTGGGTTGATCTCCTTATCCTGCCTGGTCACCAATTCCGCATGGCCGATGCCATCGTTACCAACTTTCACTTGCCCCGTTCCACCCATTTGATGTTGGTATCCGCCTTTGCTGGCACCGAGCTTATAAAAGGAGCCTATCAGGAGGCTGTAAAAGAAGGCTATCGCTTTTATAGCTTCGGCGACGCAATGCTAATTTTATAAGGAGCGTACCAGTGACATTTTACCAATGGTTATTAACCGCGCTGGGTATACCCAGCATCGTAGCCGTAATAGGGTTTATTATTGCTTTGCTTGGGCACCGAAGGCAAGCTGAATGGAGGCAAGGGGATTTGCTCAGAGGTTCAGGGATCATCAGGAGATGGTCTGAGGGAATGGTGGTGTTTACAGAAGTAGAAGCAAATCGACCGAAAGAGCATTGGCGGCCAGCGGTTGAAGAGGATGACCATTTCGCTTCAGATTTCAAACTGGCTCCGAAAAAGGTTCAGCGCCAATACAAAAAGTTCAGGAAGGCTTTGGTAGCATATATTGAGGCTTGCAACGCTCTATATAGCCAGATTGAACAAGAATGTACAGAAAAAACAGGACTTCCTCTTGGTAAATGGGGTGAGGGTAAAAGCTGGCCACCACAAGTTCTACTGCCAAATTTTGGTATACCCATATATGAGCAAGTTCTGGGTACGAGACGGAGGCCACAATTAGAAAGTGCTTCATATAGGATTCGGCCATTTTCAATTGGCAGCGGCGCTCGGGAAAGGAAGGGCTTTCGCCTTGCTATTACTCATTACGATGCTTCCAATGGGCGACCAGATTTGGCAGTAGCGGACGACAGAATAACATTGGAACAGATCCAGTCTATTCACAGGCAGATGATGGAAATGGATTACTGTGAAAAATTCGTTGTGGAAGTTGACCAAGTTCGCGACCTCAAAAGGAAAGCAGAGGAACTAGCTCAAAAGGTTCGTGAGGATTTGCGAAAACTTGAGCTCAGTTAAGCGATTAGAGTTATTGAGCAATAAAGGCTTTGGTCACATCGTTCACCTTTACCGTATAGGTTTTGCCTGGGGTGTAATTGGAGCCCAGGGAAATATTATAGGACGCTATTTCATACTGCTGCGTACAAATCACGTTGGCATCCGCTGGCCTGAGCACTGATACTATTACCCAGATGGTGTCGCCCTTGCGCTCCACCGTGTAACCACCAGGTTGGATGCAGCCGTTTCGCAAGCCGAACTCAACCCGAAGCGAGTACTGTGGCGGAAACGATTCCGCCACTACAATCGCGATGTTCTCGATGGGAGCTGGTTCTTTCACCATATCAGGACTAGGAGTTGGAACAGCCGTAGGCGTTGGCGTAGGTTGAGGGCTTGAGGAAGCACCATCCTCGCCACTGCGGGAGCAAGCGTTAGCCACCGCACCCATCATAAGAAAAGCGACTACCAAAGCCGTGGCCATTCCCGCTGGCAATTTCATTGGCTTCTCTACCCGTTCGCTTGGTTTTTGCCTTCTGTAATTCATGACGTAAACTCCCACCGTTTTGTTCCTCTTCAGTAACCACAGGTCCCATGCTGTGGTTAGCAGCTGGCATCATCGCTGGCCCCGCCCATAACCATCGGAGTAAGAGGACACAGTAACGCCTGCCCTGGCTTTTAAGTGCCAACCAATGGTTGACCCCATCAGTGCCTTAGATTAATATTGGGGGACGATGTTAGGTATTCCTTTTGCCCTGATGGCTTCCGTAGGCTGGGGTATATCGGCCATTCTGGTCAGGCTCGGCCTCAGGAATATGTCTGTTGTACGGGGTACCCTGATATCATTGGTGACCAGCCTTATGTTCACAGCCGCAGTCACCCTGATTATTGATGCCGCCGCCTTTTCTAGACTCTCGCCAGCCATAGTGGCCTGGTTTGCTCTGGCTGGAATAATAAACTTCGCTTTGGGAAGGCAATTCAACTACCAGGCGATAAACCGTATCGGTGCCGCCAGGGCCTCCCCTGTTTTTTCTACCTCGCCCCTGTTTGCCATCGCACTGGCTATCATCCTGTTGGGTGAAACTATAAACGTTATGGTTGCTTTGGGGGCTTTATCGGTTCTTGTTGGCTTATGGTTGGTCACTACCAGTAGGTAGGGATGGATGGATAAGCATCTCTCTATTGGATATATTTTTGCAATAGCTGCGGCTTTGGCTTACGCTATCAATTCGATAGTGATAAAGAAGGGTCTGTCGAGCTTCGGTTCGCCCCTGGCAGGAGCTACCATAGCCATGTCCTTCGGGCTGATGGCCCTATCTATATTAAGTGTCAGAGCTTCAGAATTGCGGGCCCCGAACTCTAAGAGAGGCGCCCTATTCCTGGGGATAGCTGGTATCTCCGCCGCCATAGGCGTGAGTGCCAACTACATCGCCTTAAGTTTGGCTCCGGTGGTGGTCATTGCACCCATAACTAGTATGACCCCCATGATCACCATCTTAGGCGCCCACCTATTTCTAAGGGGAACAGAAAGGATTACGTCCCGTTTGGTAGTGGGATCTGCTTTGGTTGTATTGGGAGTGATCATTATAACCCTGGGCAGGCACATGTTATGAAGATTACGCAGGTAGTGGGGCAAGAGGTGCATCCCCCAGACAAAAGACGCTATCCCCCATATGGGAGCTTCTATGATCATGAGAAGCCAACATACTGGGTATTGGCTGCCTATGACAGGGTTCCTTTTCGAGAGTTAGCCATCCTCCAGTCTGGGCCGTTTCATCTCAAAAAGGTCGCCTGTACGACAATAAAGGTCCCTTCCCATCCTCCCCACCGCCTTCAGCGCCGAAAAGTCCACCGCTCCATCGCGATATATATCATCACTAAGATGAAACTGCACCACCTCTCCGATGACGAAATCCGCGGCGTAAGGCATCTCCCCGTACTCCCGTATCTCTAGCAATCTGCACTCCATACTGATGAGAGCCTCGCCCACCCGGGGAGGTCTTACCAGAGAGCTAGCCACCGGAGTGAAACCGGCAACGGCAAATTCGTCTACCTGGGGAAGGTACTCAGCAGCGGTCTGGTTCATCCACTGGGCAAAGCCCTCGCTAACCACGTTGACTACGAATTCTTGGGTAGCCGCTATGTTACGCGCAGTATCCTTTTTCTCTCCTCGCCGTCTTATCACGCTGAAACAAATGGTCGGCGGCCTGCCACAGATGGCGGTGAAAAAGCTAAAGGGGGCCAGGTTGAGGACACCATCTTCCGCCATGGTGGAGACGAAAGCAATAGGACGGGGAACGATGATAGATGTTAGAAGCTGATAGCCTTCTAGGGGACTCAACGAAGTCATATTTATGCTCATAGATCCCTCCATTTCTTACACCTTTTTGGTCACGTGATGATTTGCCACCATTATAACCGAGATAGTGCACTCTAGCTATTAGCGATTTGTAATGGTGCCCTAGGTGGACTGACTCATGGTCCTGAGACACAGCCTAGGGTTGTCCCTTAGCTAGAGTTTATGCTAATGTAGGGCAAAAATATGGGCAGGGGTATCGAAATGGAGAAAACCCTTAAGCGTACGCCCCTTTATTCCAGCCATCTTGCCCTCGGGGCTCGCCTGACCGCCTTTGCTGGATGGGAAATGCCTGTCACTTATACAAGCATTATTGAGGAACACCAAGCCGTTCGCTCCCGCGCCGGGCTTTTCGACGTCTCTCATTTGGCTCGTTTCCAGATCAGAGGAAAGGGCGCCGAATCCTTTCTACAGAGGTTGATAACTACAGATGTGCGAAGGCTAGTCCAAGGCCGATGCTGCTATACTTTGCTCTGTAAAGAAGATGGCGGTATTGTGGACGATATGATGCTTTTTCGTTTAGGAGAGGACGCGTTCTGGCTGGTTAGTAACGCGGCCAATCGAGCCAAGGTTTGGGAATGGCTTAACCGGTGGAAAAGTACAGTGGACCAGCTCTCCTTGCAAGACATTTCCGAGGAAACGATCATGATGGCTTATCAAGGGCCCTCTACTGCTCGCCATTTGGATAGTCTCTGCGGAGAGACCTGCTCTCTACTTCCTCGTTTTGGGTGCACTCAGACTAAGCTAGAGAGGTATGAAGTGCTGGTGGCCCGAACCGGTTATACTGGCGAGGATGGTTTCGAATTCGTTGCGTCTAGTACCGATGCTTTGCCTCTATGGAATCTCCTATTACAAATGGGGGCCAAGCCCTGTGGCCTGGGAGCTCGCGATAGCTTGAGGTTAGAAGCGGGTCTTCTCCTCTACGGTAACGATATTGACGAAGGAATTAACCCATACCAGGCCAGATTAGGGCGGCTAGTCCATCTGGAAAAGGGTGATTTTGTTGGCCACCAAGCCTTAAAGACTATCAAGGAGGCGGGAATAAAACAATGTTTGGTGGGGTTCGAGATGATCGGTCGAGGGATAGCCCGCTCCGGCCACCCTATCCTAGCGTCAGACCAAGAGATCGGGCGGGTCACCAGTGGCGGCTATGCTCCTTCCTTAAGACGTAGTATTGGCTTGGGGTATGTACCTACCTTATACACCGCCTCGGGCACCCGTTTTCTGGTGGGGGTACGAGGTCGTCCTGTGGAGGCCCAAGTAACAATCCTACCCTTTTACCGCCCCCAAGCTGGGGGCCAGGGTTAACTATGAATCCTCAGAACTTCCGTTATTCCAAAGAGCACGAATGGGTGGGCCCAGTCAGCAATGGGGTGGCTCTTATCGGTATCACCGAATATGCCGAGAAGGAACTGGGGGATATAGTATTCTTGGATTTGCCACCGGTAGGTAGTCAAATCCAGCAATATAAAAAGCTCGGAGAGGTGGAATCGGTGAAGGCGGTATCTGATATATGTTCGCCAGTGAGCGGGGTGGTATTGGAGATAAATCCTTCGGTGATGGAACACCCCGAACTGGTAAACACCGAGCCATACGTCGGTGGATGGCTTTTGAAGGTGACCTTAGCTGATCTAAAGGAGCTAGATAATCTTATGACCGCTGAGGAGTATGAGGCCTGGCTTACCCAGGTCAGCACCAAATAGTAATTATGAAATGACTTCTCCCTACATCGGCAATACCAAAGCTCAAAAACAGGCTATGCTAGGGACCATGGGACTGACCTCCGTGGCCGAACTCCTCCGGGATATACCAGAAAAGCTTCGCAATCCGCTTTTGGCTCTACCCCCACCTTTGTCTGAGGCAGAACTAAAGCGAGAGTTGGGAGCCATGGCCCGGTCAAATTTCTCTCTGGAGGATACCATCTGTTTCCTGGGAGCGGGCTCTTATCATCATTTCATCCCCGGCGTGGTTCAACACATCATTAGCCGCGGCGAGTTCGCCACCGCCTATACCCCATACCAGGGCGAGGCAAGCCAAGGAACCCTGCAAACTATCTACGAGTTTCAATCTTTGTTATGTCAACTTACTGGGATGGATGTAGCCAACGCCGGAATGTACGATGGAGCCTCGGCTTTAGCTGAGGCCGCCCTTATGGCCTGCAGGGTAACGAGTCGGCACCGAGTAGGAGTTCTAGAAACGGTCTCTCCCCGATACCAAGAGGTTATCCGGACATATGTAGAACCCCAGGGAATCGATACTGTTATTATTCCACCGAAGTCTCCCCTGGCAGATGCCTCCACCGCTTGCCTAGTGGCTCAGCAGCCCAACTTTTTCGGCTATATGGAGAATCTCGAGGCTTGTGCCACGGTCGCCCAAGAAAAGGGTGCCTTACTGGTGGTTTCGGTTGATCCCATATCCTTGGGCCTTTTCCGTCCTCCCAGCGATTATGGAGCCGACATCATGGTGGGGGAAGGCCAGGCCCTAGGTACTCCTCCCAGCTTCGGCGGGCCTTACCTGGGCCTTTTTGCTTGTAAAGAGGCCTACTTACGGCAAATGCCGGGCCGCTTGGTGGGACTAACGGTGGATGCCGCCGGTCAGGAGGGATTTGTTCTCACCCTTCAGACCCGTGAGCAACACATCCGCCGTGAGAGATCCACCTCCAACATCTGCACCAATGAGGCCCTGGTAGCCCTGGCGGCCACAGTGTACTTAGCGGCCTTGGGAAATAAGGGTTTACGCCGAGTGGCAGAACTCTGCTATCATAAAGCCCATTACGCCGCCTCTCGCATCGCCCAAATTCCGGGCTATACCTTGCCCTTTAAAGACGTATTCTTTAAAGAGTTTGTGATTCGCTGTCCACTGCCTCCCCAGGAGATCAACCAGAGACTTTTGGATATACACATTATCGGTGGCTTGGATATAAGCCAAATGGTTGACCAGGGAATGCTCCTCTGTGTTACCGAGATGAACACCAAAGACGAGATTGATGCCCTAGTGGCGGAGCTGGAGAGGCTAGGCTCCCTATGAAGGATGAGCGACGCCGGCTGCTTATGGACGCCAGCGTACCAGGCAGGGTGAGCTGTACCCTACCTGACCTCGATGTGCCTAAAGCCGAGATGCCCCCTTCAGAGTGGCTGCGCCAAGACCTGGAACTGCCCGAGGTCAGTGAGCCCCAACTGGTACGCTATTTCACCCATTTAAGCCAACTGAACTTCGCTATAGACACAAACTTTTACCCCTTGGGTAGCTGTAGCATGAAATATAACCCCAAGTGGCACGAGGATATGGCTCATCTCCCTGGCTTCGCCCAGATTCACCCTCTCCAGCCGGAGGCGGTGGTTCAAGGGGCGCTGCAACTCATGTATGAGCTTCAGAAGCTACTGGCAGAGATAACAGGCTTGGCCGCTACCAGCCTGGCTCCTGCTGCCGGCGCCCATGGCGAACTAACAGGCATGTTGCTCATCCGGGCTTATCACAAGCAAAGGGACGAGGTAACTCGATGCAAGGTTCTTATACCTGATTCTGCCCACGGCACCAACCCGGCCTCGGCCACTATGGCTGGCTTCCAAGTGGTCACTGTGACCTCCGATCGTCAAGGGAACATGGACCTGGCATCTCTTCGGGCGGCCCTCTCCCCTGAGGTGGCAGCACTAATGCAGACACTCCCCAACACCCTGGGCCTCTACGACCCCCAAAAATTGGAGGTAAGCCAAGCTGTGCACGACCAAGGAGCTCTCATATAT
>JACQTR010000199.1 GCA_016210705.1 Chloroflexota bacterium
AACAAAATTGATATCAGGACGGAGGTGTCAACGTGTCTATTGAAGAGGTCAGGAGGATTAACGAGCAAGGGCTGGCTGCCTGGGATGCCCACGATGCCGACGCTTTTGTCGCGTTGTTTGGTGAAGACATAGTGTTCTACGATACTGCCCTTCCCGATCCGATACGAGACAAGGAAGGAGTTCGCCAATATATGCGGAGCTGGTTAGCTGCGTTTCCCGATATGAAGACAGCCAGGACGAACGCTGTTATTTCCGAAGATGCGGTGGCGGTGGAGCTGGAATGGACTGGAACAAATACCGGCCCGCTGCAAGGCCCGCCGGGCTCACCCCCAATTCCAGCTACCGGCAAGAAAGTAAAGGGGAAGGGGGCCTATTTTGCCCGTCTCCGGGATGGAAGGATCGTGGAATTCAGCGCTCATCCCGATGTAGCCGGGCTGATGATGCAGCTTGGGATAATGTCAGGGACCTAATCGCTTCGTTGCCCCAAGCGATCATTTTGAAAAGAAAGGAAAAGAAAGGTTAACTAAAAAAGACAGGAGGTTGAAAATGAAGAAGCATCTTATAAGCTTGATAGCTGTAACTGCCTTGCTGCTTGTGGTGGCTATACCTTGGTTGGGCGGTGCTAGCTCGGCAAATGCAGCCGGCTGCCAGGCTTTCGGCCAGGAGACTGCGACAGAGGCGCAGACAAATATACCATTGGGCAGCCTAGTCAAAGACCTAGCGACTAGCGGCCCAGGAGCAGTTGCTGAGATAGTTTCCTTTGAAATGGGCGAACTTTGTGATTAGGGCTTTGGCATGGGATGGTGTCATTTTGAAAAGAAAACATAAGGGTTATGAAAAACCTAGCCTAATTAAAAGATAGGAGGAAGACCATGCGCGCCAAATTTGAAGACCTACCAGTAGTGGAGGATACACCAGAGTTTGTCAGTCGCCAGGCGGAGTGGGGTGATATGAACATTGCACTGGAGAAGGTCCAGGCTGGCATGGACGCCACAGAGTTGTTCAAGTCGTTGCCTGGTGGCCGGTGCCAGGTTCCCCATTGGGGCTATCTGCTGAAGGGAAGGGCACGCATCAAGTATGCTGACCGTGAGGAGATAATCCAGGGTGGCGATGCTTACTACATGGCGCCTGGCCACATACCGATCATCGAGGAGGAATCCGAATTTGTGGAGTTCAGTCCCAAGGGCGAGTATCAGAAGACCATGGAGGCCTTGGCTAAGCTGGAGGAGAAGCAGAGGGGAACTTGATTTACGTGTCCCGGCACTGGCCGGGGCAGACTTGTCGATAAACGGGTAAAAAAGGAGGAACCGAGATGGCACTGTATATGGATACCCACAAGAAGATGGAAGGGTTGACCGCTGAGGCTCTGGCGCGAGCTCATAAGAGAGATCTCGAGGTTCAGGGAAAGTACGGTGTTAATTACCTGAAGTATTGGTACAACGAGGGCGCTGGCACTGTTTTCTGTCTCTGCGAGGCTCCTAGCACAGAAGCAGCCTCGGCGGTGCATCGTGAGGCCCATGGTCTCGTCGCTGACGAGATCATAGAGGTTAAGGAAGGTTCATAATTAATTAGGAGGGAGTTTAGCTATGAAAGGCGCAGACAGCAAGAAATTCACATCTCCAGATGAGGTTCGAACCTTTGAGAAAGGCAAGCTGGAACTCGTTAAGATAGGCGACGGTGTCGTCGGGCGGTTCACTTTGGAACCAGGCTGGCGCTGGTCGAAACACGTGAAGCCGATAGCCAAGACGGAGTGGTGCGAAGCCCAGCATTTTGGATATCAGATCTCCGGCCGAATGCACATAGTTACGTCCGATGGCACAGAATTTGAGGCCGGGCCCGGTGAGGTTACAGCGCTGACTGTGAAACACGATGCCTGGGTCGTCGGGGACGAGCCCGTAGTCCTCGTCGACTGGACAGGTGCCAGGGAGTATGCTAAGGCGGCCTAAAACGGATTGGAAATGGAGGTTTACGATGGCAAAGGCTAAGTATCTGGTAGAGTTGCCTCATACTAATGAGGAGTGCTTGCAGGCCATGGACGAAGTGGCGGCCAAAGGTTCCAAGTTTCTACCTAAGGTCTATTGGGGCTGCATGTCCGGCATTCACACCGGCTGGGCCCCTTTAGAGGCTAAAAGCGAAGAGGAGGTACGCAATCTAATTACTGGCTCCTTGGTGCGCAATAAGGCTAGAATTACCAAAGTGGACCAGTTTACCGAAAAGCAGGTCGCTTCGTTCCACAAAGTATAGAGCGTAAGCTCTACGGCCTTGCTAATTGGAATGTGGTACAATTAGTGGATGGAGAGTGATTTGAAATACATGCAACACGTCGGCGGGAGAGTGGTTGGTTAATTTAAAAAACCAAAGCGTGAAGGGAGGCGATATTTATGGATATTGGAACCGTGTTGCTGATGGCGGGTTTTGCCTACGGCTTAGGCGTATTTTGGTACGACCTGTTGCCGGGCCAGCTTGCGATGAAGCCTTGGCGGGTGGCTGCTTATCCATTTGCTGCCATGGTCATTGCTGAAGCCGCGATCACCGAGTTCAATCGTGGCAATATATGGGCCTTTGGCGGCATTCATGTGATACCAGCCATTGTTGCTGCGGCGATAGGGGTGATCGTAGACTGGGCCATTAACTACGCCAGGCGTCCCCAGGTTGTGGAGAACTTGGAAAGGCCATTGCCAGCGACTACTCGTGCCTAACTTGACAAACGAGTTTCTATTCCCGTAGGCGTGTTGCTGATTATAAAAACCCCCTCAAACGAGGGGGTTTTTATTAGGTTTTTCTTGACTTCGATATACTGAGAACCATAGATTAGCCTATCTCCAGGTTCCACCGTTAGCCGATATATCGATGACATTCCGGGTAGGACAATTTTCTGGGTAAGGGTGGAGCTTTGATTTATCCTGCCTAGCTTATCTTCTATCAGTAGCACGCTCTTAACACCGGTTGGGATTACTACCTCGGTGTTTCCTTTGCCGAACATATCCACCCAAAGATTCATAGAGTATTGAGGCAAATAATAACGCCAGTGACGATAACTGTCGTAGGAGAGCAAAATGACGGATTGTGGAGAATAATTGGATAGTATGTACTCTCGCTTCTCACCCAAGGCGCGGTCGTTATCTCGCAGTCCTGGTAGCGTAAGGGTACGAGGTAGGAACAAAAAGATGATTATGTTGGCCGAAACAACTAGTCCCAAGAGCCCCCAACTTAAAGCGGGAGGCTTGAGCTTACTAAAAAAAAGCCCTGTTATCAGAAAAAGGGCGGGAACTACGCTAAAGACATAACCGGGGTCGCCGATGTGTACGAAGGTGTAGAAAATAGCCATGGGGGAAAGCCACAGTATTATAAATAGGATTTGGCTATTAAACCTTGCCCTTTGTCCTAGGAGCCAGGCAGTTGCTACCACCAATAAAGGGGCAGCGGCATATAAGACATAAAAGAGGTAGCTTAAGGTATCCTTTATGTTCACGCGGAGAGCAATCCATCCGTTCTCCAAAACCGAGTATCGCTCCAACACATCTTTATTTACATAGGCCTCGAAGGCCTTTAGGTATTGGTCGATCCCACCCGAAAGCAGGGCCGTGGGCAAAAACCAAAGAAGGAACCCCGCCAAAGCTAGTCCTAAAGCAGTGGCTGTCATACGAGGCGGTTGTCTCCAAAGAGTGGCAAGCCACAGAGGACCCAGAAACAGGAGAAGGTCGGGACGGAAGCCACCCGCGATAGTGTATACAGCGGTTAAGGGAAGCAATAGGTTTCGCTTTTGAAAGAGTATCTGATAGGCCCAAAGGGCCACCCAAGTACTAAACAGGGCCAAAGCCCCGTAGGCCAGGGCTATCTCTCCATAGCTCCAAAAGGTAACGCCGAAGGTTAAAAGAAGCCCAGCTATGATCCCGGTGCGGCGGTTGAACATGTTTTTGCCCAAAAAGTAGAGGGCTACCGCCGACCCTGCGCTGAGCAGGATACTTACCATCACCAAGCTAGTGTTGGCGTTAGCAAAAAAAAGGTTAAAAAATTTGGCCAGGGCTATGTAGTAGGGATAGCCGGGGGGATGGGGAAAATGCTGGGTAACATCAAATTTCCTTAAGGCCAGGGCAAAATTGGCTGAGTCCCAATTAAATAGGATGTGGGTGCGGAAAGGGAGGCGAGTAGCAAGGACGAGGACAAAAAGAAGGGAAGAGATTAAGCTATCTTTTCTGTTCAATTTCGAAAGGCGTGCTGTTGTGGGAAGCTTAAAAGGAGAGAGTGTGCTTTTGGCCATTACTTTCGGGACTTAGAGGGGGCCAGGTCTCACCGCTCGCTTGAAGTCGGTGCTGGCTATCAATCCCAGCGCGTCTATCCTTTTTGACCAAACCGCGCCCAGCTCACAATAAATCGTTCGTGGGTGCCCTCACCCACCTTTCCCTGGGGGTCGGAGGCCTCTACCTTAAAAACCAATCGCCGGCGGTCGATCTCCACCAGCTCCGCTTGAGCCACTACCTCCTTCCCTAAGGGGGTGGCCCGAAGATGTCTTACAGAAACGGCTGTCCCAACTGTTCCCCATCCCGAGGCCAGCAAAGGGTCTACTGCGGTCAAGGCGGCGTTTTCCATCAACCCTATCATAGAGGGAGTGGATAGAACACTACCTCGGCCGGTACCGCTAGCTCCGGCTGTGCTTTCTCTATTTACTGTGGTTCGCGCTTCTCCTTGCAAACCAATCTTTATCTTATCTTTACCCCAATCTTGTTCGCTGGACTGCGTTGTCATCTCAAACCTCCGCGACAGAATGATGGTGGTAATACTCAACCACCTTTTTAAAGGCCGTGGCCGCCCTTTGGAAGGAGGGAAAACTGGGGATGTATTTGTCTGTCAATTGGTTCCTCATCTCTATTGCTGTTGCTTCGCGGTGGGCAGGGGTGACGATAGCGAAGAATGGTTTGTCAGACTTATTTTTGTAGTCTGCCAATCCCGACACCAATCCGTCCCAAAAGGCAGGCCCTCGCCGACCATCCCGGGAAAAACCCACGGATACCTCCATGGCCACGGCGTCCACGTTTTCATCCTCAGCTAGGATGTTTAACATCTTCATCACCAACTCTAGGGAGGCGAAGTTGGAGCTGACATCTAGGGGGTTACGATAGCTGCCACCGATGATGTTGAAAAAGGTGGCCAATTGCTCGTATGACTGGCTGCTAAGTGGGGACACCTCTAAACCAGCTTTGACAAAGGCATCCGTGCTGATCACCGATTGTCCGCCAGTCATACTCATCAAGCCCATTCTAAGACCGGAGGCAGGTTTGCTGCAGAGTAGCAGTTTTATAGTATCTATCATCTGGTCCAGATTCTCTACCGTTATCGTCCCACACTGCCGGATCATGGCATCCCACAAAAGCTGGGAGGTAGCCAGAGAGGCGGTGTGGGAGGAGGCTGCCCTAGCCCCGGCATCTGTTTGGCCTCCTTTCCAAAGGAGCACTGGCTTTATTTGGGCGGCCTCTTTTAGGGCCTGGTAGAAGCGCCTGCCATCCTTGACACCCTCAATATACAGTCCGATAACCTTGGTTTCCTCATCCTGTGCCAGGTAGTCTAGATAATCGGTGCTGTCCAGAACGATGGCGTTGCCATAGCTTACCGACTTGCTGATCTTGATGCCATGAATAGCTCCCACCAAGCTAAATTGGGAGGCATGGGTACCGCTTTGGGAGATGAACCCCACTACACCCCTTTCGCCAGCATATTGCTCCGCATTGTGGCGTAACCCAATGCTAGGGTTGAAGATGCCTACGCAGTTGGGACCGATAAGGTTAAGGCCACCGGCCTTGGCCATTTCGGTGAGGACTTTTTGTAGCCTTATTCCCTCCTCGGTGTTGGTCTCGGCAAATCCGGAGGTAAAAAAGGCGGCGCCACCCACCTTTTTTTGGATGCAATCGGCGACGACCTTGGGGGCTACTTTTCGAGGCACGGCCACTATGACGTAGTCTATAGGCTCCGGTATATCAACAAGGCTGGGGTAATTGGGCACGCCCAAAGCGGCTATTCCTGGTAGTTCCCGCTCATCGATCTGAACGGAGTACACTTTACCCTGGAAGGTGCTCACGCTTCGCAGCCACATGTAGTTCGTTTGCTGCTTGTCTCCTACCACTGCCACCGAGCGGGGATTGAAGGCTCTGTCCAAGTTTTTCTTTTCGGGCGCCATTTTTTAAGGTCCCGGCTCCAAAATCACCCGAGCATCCACCGCCACAGCACCGTCGCTATAAGCAAATATGGGGTTAATATCCAGTTCTTTGATTTCGGGATTCGCCTCCGCCATGGCGGATACCTTCAGTAGAATGTCTTCCAAGGTGGGAATGTGTGCTGCCTCCTGACCTCTATAGCCCTGAAGGATAGGATAAGCTTTTATCTCCGATATCATCTCCTGCGCATCCCTTCGAGTTATGGGGACGATGCGTAGGGAAACATCTTTGAGAATCTCGACGAAGATACCTCCCAGGCCAAACATAATTACGGGGCCAAACTGAGCATCTTTGAACATCCCAACGATGACTTCTATCCCTGGTCTTGCCATGCTTTGGACGGAAACCCCTATTATGTTGGCCTCTGGCTCTTTGGCCTTCACCCCTCTCAGGATTTCACGGAAGCCTTGGATAACCTCCTCGGCGCTGCTTAACCCTAGCATAACCCCGCCGCTGTCGCTCTTGTGTATTATAGACGGGGAGACAATTTTTAAGGCCACGGGCAAGCCTATCTCATGGGCTAAGCTCAGGGCCTCCTCCTCAGAACGGGCTAAGCGAGTTATGTTGGTAATTATCCCCCATTCTTGAAGCAGTTCCTTCCCTTCTACTTCGGTTAGGGATGTCCTTCTCTCTTCCCTAACCTTGCCTATTATGGAACTCTTGATCATTGGTCTTTTCCTTAATTAAAAAATACAAAAAATTGTGGCTTCATTATAACCAGGCAAAAGGGACAAAACAAGCCTTGGGGCATAATAGGAGAGAGAAAAAGAGGCCGGTTCCTTATGCATTTTTGACCCACAGGCGTTGGTTAGAAAGTAAAGGGTATATATCACGGGCGCATGGCGAAAGGTCAGCAATATTGGCTGAATGGCTTGGTATTCTTAGTCCGTATCGTGTGTAATGACTTGCATTTATTTGCGGACTTTCGTTGTGGCATTATGAAAATTGTGTTATAATTACGACAAAGAAGAGTTTTGATATGAGGATGATGCCTCATGATGGATAATGATGTGCAGATCGATATGGATCAAATCACCCAGGTTGTTGAGGCTGCCGAGGTGTTGGTGGTAGGTTTTGCCCTTTTTCCGGAAAGGTTGCTTTTGGATTTCCGCCATAATCCCTTTGAAGGTCCGCTTATTAAGATGGTTCCTCCAGTTACCTCCGTGGAAGAGCGCCTTGTTCAACTGAAAAAGCTGCGTCCCCGATTTGGAGCCCCCGAGCGGTTCATGTTTTTTATTTGGCCCAAAAGCGTAGCTAGCTTTGAAAAAAGCGGCGTGTGGAATCAAATTGTTTCGCGATGTTTGGCTGAGGCCGAAGGCCTGGCCAATATGGCTAAGACCTGCGAGGATGTTTATTCGGCGCTAATGGCTCGAGAGAAGGAGGAGGTGGTCAACGCTCTTGTCGGCAAAAATTATGAAACTATCTGGAAAAGAACTACCTAGAGCTCTACCTAAAGGTATGTCAAGTCCTCCTTTGGCGACTCCGCTTGTGGACTGTCATTGTGGACTATATGAGAGAGGAAAGCAATGGTGCAAATGGTACGAAAGCGGAGATTGTCGAGAGGCCTGACGAAAGAATAATTGCATCTGTTAGTTTTGCCCTCCTTTTACTTGCCCTGGTGTTAAGTAGCCAGGGTAAGTTTTTTAATAGCTTTAGCAACTTGGTTTTGATGTTAATCTGAAGCTATTATTAGGTCTCCATCCTGCACCGGGCCTGGGAGACGTGGGTGATCATCGATTTGCGTGGATGGGGTGCTCGGATGATAAAGGTGAGCAAATGAAGTGGTAGCTGAGGGCAGAGGTGTGCCTTCTGGTACACGATGCACTATCCAATCCGGAAGCCGAAGGATGCTCTCCCAGCGGTAGTCTAAAGCTGTGAAAGTCTCCACATCTGGTATCCATCGCCTCTGTTTGTCGGCGACAAGATAGACAGGATCAGTCTGGCCTTTGATTAGGCTCCCCTCTCCGAACACCGGTATGGCCTGGCCACGAGGTATAGCCTCCAAATCCAAACGGGGCATCTGCTTGGCCGCGCTAAGGTCATAGCCAAGCATATTGAGGGTTTCCGGGGCTACCCAGTGCCGTTCTCCGTTCTCCATAATGTAGAGAGGGCGTCCAATTCTCTCCACCACCGGCTGAGGAGTGCCATCGTTTCGGAAAAAGGCGCTGTTCTCCCATCTATAGTCTTGCCCACCTCCGACTTGATTACCGATGAGCCAAGGGGAGAAGGCTAGGAGATAGGGGGGTCGCTTCTTCATAAAGCCATATCCCTCAGCTACCCACTGGGCCTGCAATTTGGCTGTGGCATCAGAGGCTTCCTGCCAGCGGTGGTCTCCAGAGGATAGAGCCCCTTCTGTCCCGATAATGGCTAGGCTGTAACCGAGAACTGAGGTCGCCACATCATTATAAACTTCAAAGCGGGCAAAACCAGCCCGCTCAGTTGTGTATTGCTGCGGGGTGGAGGCGGTATAGTTGTGGATGGCGATCCAGGTTCGCGCTAATACTTCGTTCCTTTCTCGGCCTTTCAACTCGGCTAATGCCTGCTCCAAGAATTTGTCGTCTGGATGCTGGCTAGTCAACGGGTCTAAAGCCCCTATACCTGGTAAACCACCCTCTCGCACTACCATGGAAGCCAAGGGAAGCCAGTAATCAATATATTTTTTGGCGCTTAGTTGCTGTGGGTAGCGCCATTCATCGGGGCGATTTGGCTCGTTGAATATCTGGAAATAGCGCACCCCTAGATCTCGATAGTAGCTAATGCTCCGCTGGAAATAAGATCGAGAGGTGGGTCCTACGGGCATATAAATGCGCAACACCGGCTCGATGCCGCGCTCCTTGAGGGAGGATACCAGATAGGAGTTGGTTTGCGGCTCTCCCTTTCGTTTGAGCTTGAAGTCGTCGGTCCCCCCAAGGAACACTACCCATTTGATCTCCATGCTTTCCAATTGGCTTACGTACAGATCTACTACTGATGGTGCCTGGTTAGACGCTGGGAACCAGTGGATACCCCGTCCGTTGTCCTGCTCTGGCCTAGGATAGGATGCCAGGTCTCCAGGCGAGAGGTTTTCAATTGGTGTCACCCTGTGGTGGAGGGGGGTTTTCACAATGACAAAGGAGTAGATGGCTGCCCCTAACAACAATAGCCCGGCCATGCCTCCCCACCCATGCTTCCATCGCCATCGCACCTGTCTTGCGCTCCAGCTTTCTAAAGCTTACCTAAAACCCAAAATCTAGCTACGGCTTCATGGCCATATAGCTGGCAGGGACTAGCCAATTGTTAATCTTTGAGGCGCTTTTTCCAGAAAGGGGTAACCGTGGGCATGGTGATGATCAAGGAGAGCAGAAAAACCCAGGCCGTTCCCCCATAACGGGCCACGTTGCTATAATCTCCATCTAGGGTAGTTGCCAAAAAGAAGGCCCCGGCCATAACCACGGAAATGCTAACATAAGTTAAGGCACTTATGAAGCCTACGTTGTGGATCTTCATTTGCATTGCTTATCTAGTCGTTCCGGAGGTTAGCCACCACGGGTGCCGGCTGCGGTGTTCCTGGACGTCCTCCAAACCTTATAGGTGGGACGTACCCCCGCATCCGCAGCGTGTTCAGGGTCACCGACAGGGAGCTGGTGGCCATCAACAAGGCTGCCAGTTCCGGGCTTACCATCTGGGCGAAGAAGGGGTAAAGGAGCCCGGCACCAATGGGGATAGATAATGTATTGTAGCCGAAGGCCCAACCCAGATTCTGCTTTATAAGACGTAGCGTTTGCCGAGCGATTTGTATAGCTGCCACCACATCCATTAGGTCGTCTTTTATTAGAATTACATGGCCCGTCTCCTTGGCTACGTCGGTGCCGGAACCGATGGCTATGCCCACATCGGCTTGGGCCAAGGCCGGAGCGTCGTTGATGCCGTCGCCCACCATGGCCACCCGCAACCCTTCGGCTTGGAGCTTTTTCACCTCGTTGGCCTTTTCATCGGGGAGCACCTCGGCCAGAACCCGGTCGATGCCTACTTGGCGAGCGATGGCTTCGGCGGTACGCCGGTTGTCCCCGGTAATCATAGCTACCTGCAATCCCATGCGATGAAGCTCTCTCACTGCCTGGGCCGAGGTCTCTTTGATAGTATCGGCCACGGCCACAATGCCAGCAAGCGCTCCATCCACAGCCACGAACATGGCCGTTTTACCTTCGCCTTCCAGGCGCTCGGCAGCAGGTAGCAGTCCATCCAGGGACATTCCTCGGTCCGACATGAGCTTTCGGTTGCCCAGTAGTATGCTACGACCGTCGAACTGAGCCTCCACACCATGACCCGGAATGGCATTAAAACTATCGGCATCCTTCGTTTCGAGCCCTCGCTCTCGGGCACCCCGCACAATGGCTTCACCTAAAGGGTGTTCGGAATTCTTTTCGGCTACTGCCGCCAGGTTCAACACCTCTTCTTGAGTCAAGCGATCTAAGGTCACTATGTCGGTCACCGAAGGTTCACCCTTAGTTAGGGTGCCAGTTTTATCGAAGATTACCGCTTGCAGTTTGGCGGTACTCTCCATAGCATCGGCGCCCTTAAATAGAATGCCATACTCTGCCGCCTTGCCGCTTCCAGCCATAATGGCGCTGGGCGTGGCCAGCCCCACGGCGCAGGGACAGGAGATGACAAGCACGGTGACGGAGGTGAGGAGGGCAAAGCCGAAGACCCCCATCCCGGTAAGGAGGTAGGGGGTCAGGATGAGACGGCTTTCCGGGCAGAACCACAGCCCGTAGCCGACGAAGAACCAGAATAGGAACACTGTCAAAGATAGGGCATGCACCCCTAGGATGAAATGCCCGGCCACTTTATCGGCTAGTTTTTGGATGGGAGCTTTGGTTAGTTGAGCGTCCTCTACTAGCTTGATAATCTGGGCCAGCGCGGTGTCTTTGCCTACCCGAGTAGCCCGGAACTTGAAGGCTCCGGTTTTGTTGAGGGTGCCGCCGATGACCTCGTCGCCAGCCTTCTTTTCTACAGGGATGCTTTCTCCAGTTATCATAGACTGATCTACGGCGGAGTAGCCTTCCAAGACTATCCCATCGACTGGTATTGCCTCGCCGGGGCGCACCACCAAGACATCATCCAAATTGACCTCATCGGCGGGGATCTCAATCTCCTGGCCGTCCCGCAGTACCTTGGCTCTCTTTGGCTGGAGCTTCATCAGTCGGCGGATGGCCTCGGAAGTGCGGCCTCGGGTTACAGCCTCAAGGTAACGCCCCAGGATGATGAAGGCGGTAAGTAGGGCTGCTGCTTCATAAAAGGTAGCCTCTCTGCCGCCAAAGCCGGCATCGGGCCAGAAGGTGTTGATGGTGGCGATGAGGTAGGCGGCGCCGATTCCGGTGGCATAGAGGAGGTTCATGTCGGTGAGACCGCGCTTAAGGCCGTTCCAACTGTTGATGAAGAACTGCCTGCCCGGCCCGAAGACGATAGGCGTGGTCAGGAAGAAGAGGAAAACCTTGTTGTTCATCCACTCCGGGATTATCCGAGGTAGGAACCAGTAGGGTTGGAAGGTACCCACCATCACCACTGCCCCAATGGACCAAGCTATGATAAGATTGATAAGCTGACGGCGGATCTCCCGTTGTCGGGCATCTTTCTCTCGGTCTAGGGCCTCCTGCCCTTCGACTCTTTCTGTTACTCCATAGCCTATCTCCTGTATAGCCTTCTTTATCTCCGAAAGGGGGATCAACTCCGAGTAATACTGCACTCGGGCGCTTCCCGTGGCCAGATTGACCACTACTTTGGTCACCCCGGGCAAGTCTCCCACCGTTTTTTGAATGTTCTCCACACAGGAAGCGCAAGTCATGCCGGTGACCTGAAGGACGGCCTCCTCGGCTGGGATCTCGTACCCGATGTCGGTTACGGCTTTGGCCATATCGGGGAAGCCAATTTGAGACGGGTCATACTCCACTACTGCCCTTTCCGTTGCCAGATTGACCCGAGCCAGACTTACTCCTTCTAGCCCCTCTAAAGCTTTCTCTACGTTCATTACGCAGGAGGCACAGGTCATTCCTCCTATCGGCAGAGTAATTCTACGTTTGGTTGACAGACTGGACATAATATTTCACCTCTTCGTTATTTGACCGAAGATGAACTCGTTTATTCTTCTAGCCAATGAGGCGCATAGCCTCCTTTAAAAAATCTATCTCTCCTGAGTTTGGAGCCGCGATCCAGATTACATAGGCCCCGCTTTGGTAATAGTAATGCCTTTGACCTAAGCCCGTTACGGTGAACACATCGTGTCCTCCCACCGGAAGGCGTTCCAAATCTTTGAACTCTGGGGTCCCGGCTTCGATTCTACGAGTCATTGTTACCAGGAGCTGGTAGGCTTGGCCCTCGTTTTGCGTTTGCCCAGCCCAGATGGTGGCCCCATTCTCATAATGAGCCACCCAGCCGTCTGTCACGCCTACATTCTTGCCATGGAGCTGACGAATCTCAGCCAATCCCTGTTCGCCCGTCATTTTAGATACTAAAGATAGCCCAGCAATGTTAGAAGGAATGTTCACCGTCTCTGAGTTTTGGCCTCTCGTCATCTGCCATAAGCCCCAACCTACGGCCACTACCAAAAGAAAAGCCACTGCTAGCTGGAAAAAGGCCAAGGTGGGACTTTTGCGCCTAGTCGCTGGTGGTGGTGCCTGGTCTTTTTCTGATGCCATATTGGGTCTATCCTTTCATAACGGTTAGTAAAGCCTGGCGCAACTCAGCTTCGGCGATGCGGCCCTTGAGGCTTGTTTTCTCGTTTATGACCACCACTGGAATATCGTGGCGATAACGACGGAGGAGTTCTCGATCCGTTGTAATGTCGATCTCCCGAAGGGCAAGAGGAAACTCTTTTTGGAGACGATGAATCATGTCCTTGGCCTTGGCGCAAAGGTGGCATCCCTTTTTAGTATAAAGGACGACGGGCTTTTCCATCGACTCAATCTTTCGAATAAACCTTATACCCCCTAGGGGCATATCACAACAATTATAAACCCTTTAGTTGAAGCCGTCAACGTGAGGGATCTTACACAAGATTGCTGAGGGCTTCGCCCTCGCATGACCTTGTAAAGGTTTTTCTTGTCATTGCGAGCACGGCGAAGCAATCTTGTGACTTTTTGTGCAAGACCAACGTGGGTGCAACGCCTCGATTGTATTTATTAAGGTTTTGTATGGATCAAGGAAAATGAAAAGGCTGAGCTAATTTGGCTCAGCCTTTTCTGCTTGGTAGTTATGCCCGTTCTATTTTTTGCTTAGACTCCATTCGTAGGTGATGACCTGCCAGCGTTGGGTCTCGTTGAGGACGTTTTTCCAGGCGGGCATGGCTGTCCCTGGAAACCCTTCGCTCACTCGCCAAAATATATAATCCTGTGCTTCGTCGAACTTTTTTTGTCGATCTGGGCTAGTAAAGTCGGCAGGAGCGGGCTTTAGGCCTGCTGCCGCTGGCCCCTTTCCGTCCCCCTTCTCTCCGTGGCAGCTCAGGCAATTGGCAGTGTAGATGGATTTCCCAGAGGCGACAGTTTGCTGGTCACTCAAGTTAAAAGGGTTTTTCATTCCGGCGTAGGGGGCGGGAACTACCACTTCGGTAGCTTGCTTTTTCTTGCCACAGGCACTAACCAGGATCAAAACCAGGGCAATTCCTAGAACCAGAGCCATAAGCGAAACCATACGAGTTTTTTTTGACATCGATATACCTCCTTGTTACAGTTTTTAGCGCTTCCTAGTTCGGATACCGTTCTATAGTGGTAGCCTGGTCCTTGGGCTGCCTCTATGGCTATCTGTGGACGCCGAAGCCTGGCTTAAAATCGAGATGATGTCTGGGTCTGGTAAGAAATGGGTGAAAGACAAAAATTACTTTGGCCTATTGGCCATCTCGCCAGTATCTAGGCTGTCATATGGCCATGCCAAGCGATGAATTATACTCCTTTACTTTTATAGCGTCAACTAAGTGTACTCGTCCAGTAGATCCCGTACACTTTTTGCTCCTTTCATGTGGGATAGAACCGTTGCAGAAACTGCAAAGGCGTTAGGTAGCCCAAGGCTTGATGGGGCCGCACCGTGTTGTAGCGGTGCTCCCAGGTCAGCAGGGCAGCTTGAGCGCTAGCCACATCC
>JACQTR010000201.1 GCA_016210705.1 Chloroflexota bacterium
ACCCCTATGATGGCCACATTGATTTTACCCAAAGGCTACCTCCCTTCCTCTATTTTGCTCTTTGACTCGGACTGTGTGGGCATTGTACCAGGTTCTGAGGCAGGGAACAAGCGTGGGCTTGTGGCCCTTGCCTCCCCGAGTTGGGTATGCTATCCTCCAAGAATTATGAGAAGATTTCGGGTTTTGGATTTTCATACCCACACCTTCCTTAGCGATGGTGTTCTATCTCCTATGGAGATGATCCGACGAGCATTGCACCAAGGTTACCTAGCAGTCGGTCTCACCGACCACGTCGGCGCTGCTACCCTGCCCCGTGTGATCGAAGAGATGAAGAGGGATTGCGCTTTGGCTCAAGGGCGCTGGAATATTACCGCCTTCCCTGGAGTGGAGATCACTCATGCTCCTATTTCAGCCATTGGCGAGTTAGCCCTAGAGGCCAAGGCTCGAGGAGCAGCTCTGGTGGTAGTCCACGGTGAGTCCATTATAGAGCCAGTGGAGCCCGGTACCAATCGAGCAGCGTTGGAGTCTCCTCATGTGGACATTTTGGCCCATCCTGGTCTTCTAACTGAGGAGGAGGCCCGCTTGGCAGCCCAAAAAGGGATTTTTCTTGAAATCAGCGCTCGTTCTGGCCACTCCTTAACCAATGGCCATGTAGTACTCATGGCCCGCCGCGCGGGTGCCTCTCTCCTCCTCGATTCCGATGCCCACGACGAGGGGAACTTACTCACCCCATCTTTAGCCTGGTCTATCGCCGCCGGAGCGGGCCTTGAAGAGAAGGAAATCGAGAGAGTACTCTGGCTAAATCCCCGTGCCCTGCTCCGCAAACTGCAACGGAGGTTAACACCTCTGACCTAAGCCTTGCCAATACGATAGATCTTGGTGCCGCAATTAGGGCAAGTCCCCTGAGTAGCTTGGCTACCATTTTTGAGGGTGATGGGCATGGGATTTCTCATCTCCCTTTTGGTGCGGCATTTGACGCAATAGGCCTCCATAGGCTCACCTCCTTTCTTTACTAGCTTACCATCATCTGGTCAATATATGCGAGGCAGCTGCTCCACCCGTGCCAACGGTGTGGGCCAGCCCGACCCTAGCGTTGTTAATCTGCCTTTCTGAACCTTCAGCCTGCCCCCTTAATTGACGGGTAACTTCGTAGACTTGCGCTAGCCCGGTGGCCCCCAGAGGGTGACCCAGGGCCAGCAGTCCACCGCTGGGGTTGACAGGCATAGTGCCTCCAATGAAAGTTTTACCCTGAACGATAAGGTGGACACCTTCACCAGGGGGGCATAAACCAAGGTTTTCATAATGCATGATTTCGGCCGAAGTTGTGGCATCGTGTAACTCTACCAAGTCTAAATCCTGGGGCCCCAGTCCGGCTCTTTGGTAGGCCTCCTGGGCAGCGCGGCGGCTCATGGAATCTATGCCCCCGCTGAATGTCTCCAGATAATTATAGGCTTGAGAGACCACCACTGAGGCACTGATTTTTACTGGCTGGGACGTGAAGCGGCGAGCCTTGGTAGCGGAACAGATAATGGCTGCCGCAGCCCCATCGCTCTGGGGACAGCACTGGAGTAGAGTTAATGGCTCGGCGATCATCCGAGAATTAAGAACTTCTTCTAAAGTAACCTCCCGGCGATATTGGGCTTTAGGATTAGAAACAGCATGGCGATGGTTTTTTACGGAGACTAGGGCCATTTGCTCTACCGTGTAACCAAATTCGTACATGTGTCTTTTCCCCAAAAGGGCTAGGGTGATGATATCTACATTTCTCCCAAAGAGCCTCTCCATACCTTTGGGTGGTGGAGCACCGTCCCCCGTCATTTTTTCATAGCCCAAGGCTAGGGCTATATCCACCAGCCCTGCAGCTACAGCAATGTAGGCTCCGTTAAGAGCGCTAGCTCCAGTGGCACAATCGTTTTGGATGTTCATAATGGGTATGCCACTCATGCCCACCATGCTCAGCACCTCTTGGCCGGAGGTGCCTCCCAGGCGAACGCTTCCACTATAGGCCAATTCCACCTTGCGCCATGGGATGCCAGCATCCCTTAAGGCCTGGTCTACAGCGGTATAACATAATTGTCCCGGGCTTTTATGGGGGAACTTGCCGATAGGATGCATGCCTACCCCCAGTATCACTACCTCCCTCACAGGTTTCTAACCTCCTGGAGTGTAGGGCGAAACATGTAAGCCACAATTTCGTCGCCTACCTCATTTTCGGTCACCTTTTCCAACGCCAACTCCACCTCTTGGCCTATTCTCAAAGAATCCAAGGGGGTGTCTTGAGCCATGAGAGAGGTAACAAGAACACGTTGCGGGAATTCCACCACCGCCAGAGCGTAGGGCAACGGACCTAAAAATCCCACTGGGGCTTGCCAAACGACGGTATAAGTATAGATTCGCCCCTTGGGGCCCAAAAGCGCCTCTTCCATGCCCGGAGCGAAACAGTGAGGACAAACATCTCTTTTAGGGAACACCGTCTCTCCGCACCAGCGACAGGTGCTAGCGCAAAGTCGAACACCCTCTTGAGGTAGGGAAATGAACAGGCCCTCTTCTATGGGTATCTGCTTTTTACCTCGAGCAGGGGCAGACGTCAAGACTGACTCCTGGCGAATTAAGGATACGGAGCAATGATACCCCATTTACGAGGGATGTCAAGCTTGTAACGAATCTATTGAGAGAATACCTTTTCTGGATGCCACAGTCCGGTTTGGGGTTGGTAGCGGAGGAGGGCTATAAGTTGGCCAGCTAGAGAGTAGGCACGACATCGCTCGCCAGCTTTATCTCTTCCGTTTAAGGGCAGAGCCTGTCCATAGCGGATAGGGGCCTCTCTGGTTTCACCCAAAATAGCCGCTGGCCAATGAAGGATGGCTACATCCAAAGGATACAAGAGCTTCTGCCAGTAACCTCCCTCAAAGGCATCCTGAAGTTCGGGAAGGGTTAAGCTGTCCTCTAGGGTGAAGGGCCCACAGCTCAGGCGAATCAGACCATCAAGATGGGCGCCACACCCCAACGCCTGACCTAGATCGTGAGCCAAGGAACGTATGTAGGTACCCTTGCCACACTCAACATCGATGGTAACCAAAGGTGGCATCCAATCTACTAGCTTAAGTTGAAAAATCTGAGCCGGTCTCGCCTTTATAGGGGGGACTAGACCCTCCCTGACCCAACGATGAAGGGGTTTTCCCTGCCACTTAAGGGCGCTAAATAATGGGGGAATCTGCTGAATGGTGCCCTGAAATGTAGGGAGGGTTTCTTCTAGTTGTTCTTTGGTTACTGCCGAAGGGTCATGGCATTCCACTACCCGGCCAACGGAATCGTAGCTATCGGTGACTATTCCCAACCGAACGTGAGCCCGGTAGCGTTTTTTGGCCTCAGCTAAAAAGGCCAGAATTCGCGTCCCTTGACCCAGGCCAACGGTTAAGACCCCGCTGGCCGTTGGATCCAAAGTTCCACCGTGTCCGACCCGGCGCTCTTTGCTGAGACGGCGTACCAGAGACACGATCTCAAAAGAGGTCTTGCCCGTGGGTTTGTGGACGTTTAGGATGCCGTCAGCGCTCACCTGTTTGGGAATCCTCTTCGCTGGTGACTCGACGTAGTAGTTCTAAAACCCGGGCTCCTTGCTCCAGGGAATTATCGTGGTGAAAGGTGAGCTCGGGTATAAAGCGGAGAGTTAAACGTTCCCCTAGTTGATGGCGAAAGAACTTAGCGGCGGCGTTTAGACTTTGAAATACCTTTACCTTCTCCTCTTCACTACCCAGTACGCTGACGAAAACTTTAGCCTGCTTAAGATCAGGAGAGATATCGACCTCGGTAATAGTAACTATGCCGCTGAGCCGGGGGTCTTTGACTTGACGAAGGAGAAGGTCGCTGATTTCGGCCCGGAGTAGCTCATTTAGGCGACGATGACGTCGAGCCATTAGGTCTAGCCTGCATCAGCTTTTTCTTTGCGGTAGACCTCAATGACATCACCCTCCTCATAATCGTTATAACCCTCAATGCCGATGCCGCACTCGAAGCCAGCCATCACCTCTCGGACATCGTCTTTAAAGCGTTTCAAGCTGTTGATATTGGCTTCCCAAACGGTTTGGCCGCGGCGTAAAACCCTAGCCATGGTTCCGCGGCCAATTTTGCCATCGCTAACATACACGCCAGCCACTTTGTACCGTTTCCCTATGGGGAAGACCTGACGAACTTGGGCGTGGCCCTCTACTATCTCCACGTAAGTTGGCTCTTTTAGGCCGCTTAACGCCCTTTCCACATCCTCCACCAGATTATAGATAACGTCGTAAACACGGATGTCTACCCCTCCCACCTCTGCCAAACGTCGGGCCCCAGGCTCAGGACGAGCGTTAAAGCCAATAATGATGCCTTGGGAAGCTAGGGCCAGCATAACGTCCGATTCGTTTATATTACCGGTAGTAGCGTGGATGATTTTTACCCTAGCCTTCTCGGTGGACAACCGTTCTAAAGAGCTTTTGATAGGATCTATGCTGCCTTGAACATCGGTTTTGAGGATGATATTAAGCTCCTTTACCTGCCCAGCCTCTATTTGCATAGAGAGCTCGTCTAAACTAAAGGCTTTCATCGATATGGGCGTTTGTTCAGTGCGCCGTTGGCGTTGCTGTACCTCGGCGCGAGCCAGCTTCTCACTTTCTACCACCCTCAGAAAATCACCAGCTTGCGGAACACCACCAAGGCCCATGATCACCACAGGCGTAGCTGGTTCGGCGCGCTTTACCCGCTTGCCTTTGTCGTCAAACATGGCTTTGATGCGTCCCCAGGTGCTGCCTAGCACCACTGAGTCTCCGACCTTTAAGGTCCCGTTTTGGACCAACACCGTAGCCAGGGGGCCTCGGCTACTATCCAGCTCGGCCTCGATCACTACACCCACTGCCGGCCGAATAGGATTCGCCTTGAGTTCAGCCATTTCGGCTACAATGAGCAGGTTCTCCAGGAGGTCGGGAATTCCTTGGCCCATCCTAGCGGAGACCGGAACACAAACTACGTCTCCACCCCATTCCTCAATAAGTATGCCGGCATCAGCCAATTGCTTCTTAACCAATTCCAGGTTAGCCTCTGGCTTGTCGATCTTGTTTATGGCCACCACAATGGGTACACCAGCAGCTCGGGCGTGGTCAATTGCTTCCAGGGTTTGGGGCATTACTCCGTCGTCAGCGGCCACCACCAGCACGGCAATATCCGTGACGCGAGCTCCCCTAGCTCTCATAGCAGTGAAGGCCTCATGTCCAGGGGTATCAAGAAATGTGATCTTCTGGTTACGAATTTCTACCTGGTAGGCACCAATATGTTGAGTGATGCCGCCAGCCTCACCGGCCATGACATTGGTCTTTCGTATGGCATCTAAAAGCCTGGTTTTACCATGATCCACATGCCCCATGATGGTTATCACAGGGGGCCGAGGTTTAGCGCCCTCCTCTTCCAAACGGGCTTGGGGCCCCGCTTCTTCCGAGGGAACTGGACCCAAAAGAGCCTCAGACTCAGGTTCTTCTTTAGTCTCATAACCGAAATCAGAGGCCACCACGGCTGCCGTAGTATAATCAATGGTTTGATTAATACTGGCCATGACCCCGTTCTTCATCAAGTGTTTGATGACCTCGATAGGGCTTACCGCCAAAAGGTCGGCCAGTTGTTTGACGGTAAGGATGGCCGGGATAATAAGGAGTTGCTCTTTGTGGGTTACAGTTTTAGGCTCTATATCTACAGTAGGGCTGGTGTCAACAGACGTAGAGCCTCTTCGGCGACTCCTATTTGTCGCCCGAGGTCTATGATACACTCTTGGCACGGAGCTCTCCTTCTACCCTATCCCCTGCCCCAGGTAAGCCTTTTATGTATTGGAGCAACTCATCACGGCGAGACGGAGAGACGATCGTTCTTAAAGCATAGCCTATATGGTTTTTGGATAGCCCCTTTGCCCAACAACTATAAGTTGGGCAAAGATAAGCACCTCGTCCCTCTCTTTTGCCAGTAGGATCCACCATTACCTCACCAGAAGGGGTCTTAACCAAACGCACAAGCTCCTTCTTATCTTTGGTTTGACGACAACCCAGGCAAGTGCGCTGAGGAATAGACTTAACTGTCATCTGTTAGGTCCTCTAACAAGAATTCCTCTTCATCTTCCTCCACAATAGGTGGGCGCGAACGACGGGCTTTAGGAGATTTGGTCACGACCCTATCTTTCCCCTCCCTTAAGTCAGCCTCTAAAGGCGCCTCCTTTCTGGATTTTCCTTTTTTGGCTTTGGCCCCCGGCTTAATAGGTTTAGGAGGCATTATTTCTTCGGCAAAGCGAATTTGAGACCTACCCACTGAAACCTCAGCTCCTGTAATCTCCCCCACAAGGTTATACGCTCCAACCGGTTCCCTCTCTTTGGAAAGGTCTCCCGCCTCCATCGGTTCGTATTCCCCTTTGCTGGGAATCTCCGCCAAAGGAGCTTCTTCTGCCTGAGCTAATGGGGGCAGAGACTCGACTATAGCTGGCCCTGAGGGAAGAGGAGGCTGGATTTCTTCGGCTATCGGGGCCAACGCTTCCCGCTCGGCCTTTTCAGCAGCCGCTAGGCTAGCACTTCTGATATCAATGCGCCAGCCAGTAAGTTTGGCTGCCAGACGAGCGTTTTGACCTTCCTTGCCTATAGCTAGGGAGAGTTGGCGATCAGGCACCACAACATAGGCGGTTTTTTCTTCCTCGTGGATTTCAACACTTTGCACCTGGGCCGGGCTTAAAGCTTTGGCTACGTAGGCAGCCGTGTCTGGGTCCCAGGGCACCACATCGATCTTTTCACCGTTGAGTTCAGTTACGATGTTTTGGATCCTAATACCCCGCAACCCCACGCAGGCACCGACGGGGTCGACTCCCTCTTGACGAGCCGCTACTGCCACTTTGCTCCGATATCCAGGCTCCCGGGCTATAGATTTTAATTCTACGACACCGTTGTAAATTTCTGGAACCTCCAGCTCAAACAAGCGGCGCAAGAGATTGCGGTGGCTACGGGAAACTATTACCTGAGGCCCCCGATTGGTGCGGTGTAGCTCCATGAGGTAAACCTTAAGTCTTTGTCCCACCCGATAGTGCTCGCTGCGCACTTGTTCTGAGGAGGGCAAAATAGCCTCCATTTTGCCCAAATCTACAACAATTTGTTTAGGCTCAATACGCTGAACGATCCCGCTAACAACCTCACCTTCTTTAGCGGCAAACTCTTCAAAAACCGTGTCCCTTTCTGCCTCGCGAAGGCGTTGTAGCACCACTTGTTTGGCTGTGTGGGCGGCGATACGTCCCGCATTGTGCAAGGTCGTCTCCACCTCTAAGGTTTCCCCTAGGCTGACGCCTATTTTTAATTTGGTAGCCTCGGTTAAAGAGATCTCTGTCTGTGGATCCTTTACCTCCTCCACCACATCTTTAAGAATGTAAATCTTGACCTCGCCAGTCGCAGGAAGGACCTTGACGGCGATATTTTGGCTTGCCAATTGAGCATCCTTCTTGAGGGCCGAGGCCAAAGCAGCCTCCACTGCCTCCAGCACCACCTCTTTGGGGAGTTTCTTTTCGGCAGCCAACTGGGTCATGGCGATAAGAAAATCGCTTTTCATTCTGGGGTGGATACCTCCTAATACCCCGTCAGACTTTCCAACAAAAAAGGCGGGAACTTTACAAATACCCTCCTTCAGCCACCCAGTATAGCATAGGGAAAAGCTGATTGCAACTCCCATCGCTGTTTTTGCACTAGCTTTTACCCTTGACGCAACGGTAAAAGGGTCTTAGACTACGGCAGGTTTATTTTAAATCTTGGAGGACGGGTATATATGGAAGAAGGTATGGAATATGATATCGCTATAGTCGGCGGAGGGCCCGGTGGCTATGTAGCAGCTATCCGTGCCGCTCAGTTGGGAGCTAAGGTAGCTCTGGTGGAAAAGGAACGTCTGGGAGGCACTTGCCTTAATCGGGGTTGTATTCCTACTAAAGCCCTAGCCCGAAGCGCCGAAGCTTTTCACGAGGTTAAGGTTGCTCAGGATTTTGGGGTGGAAACTAGTACAGTGGCTATAAATTTCCCCCAGATTATAGCCCGTAAAAACAGCGTGGTTAATGCCCTCGTGGGTAGCATCGAGCAATTGATGAGAGCGGGAGGCATCAAGGTTTATGATGGCCTTGGTCGATTAACATCGCCGCGAACCATAAAGGTTGATGAAGAGGAGGTAAAAGCCAAGAGGATAATCTTAGCCACCGGTTCGGTTCCGGCCAGGATCCCTGTCCCTGGCTTGGACCTCCCTGGGGTGGTTACCAGTAATGAGATTCTGGACATCGCGGAGTTCCCCTCTAGCTTGGTCATTATTGGAGGAGGCATTATCGGGGTAGAGTTTGCCAGTATCTTTGGAGTTTTGGGTAGCAAGGTGGCCATTGTGGAGATGCTACCCCAGATCATGCCGCCGGTGGATGACGAGATCAGTCGCCGCTTCGGTCAGGTGCTACGAAGCCAGGGCGTCGAGGTTCATACCGGGGCCGCGGTGAAAATGGTGCAAGGAGAAAGTCCTAATTTAGAGGTAGTTTTCGATACGGCCAAGGGAGAGAAAACGGTAACTGGAGAGATGGTTCTAGTAGCGGTGGGTCGTTCTCCTTACACCGAGGGATTAGGCCTGGCCGAAATAGGGATGAAAATGAATCGTCGTGCCGTCGCCGTAAACGAATACTTGGAGACCAACATTCCTGGGGTATATGCCATAGGGGACGCTATAGGTGGCATCATGTTAGCCCACGTCGCCTCCTACGAAGGTGAGATCGCTGTTGCTAACGCCTTGGGGGGTGAGCAACGGGTGGATTATAGAGTGGTACCCAACGGTATTTTCACTTATCCCGAAATTGCTGGGGTAGGCATGATGGAGAAAGAGGTTCGGGATGCGGAGATTCCTTACAAGATTAGTCGTTTCCCCTTTTCGGCCCTGGGAAGAGCCCAAGTAATGGGGGAGACCACAGGCACGGTTAAACTAATCTGCAATGCGGAAACAGGCAAGGTGCTGGGGATGCACATAATGGGGCCTCATGCTACCGACCTTGTTCAGGAGGGGGCGCTAGCCATGCAATTGGGCGCGACGGCGGAGGACATCTCCCACACTATCCACAGCCATCCTACCCTTCCCGAGGCGATAATGGAGGCGGCCCTAGGGCAGGGTTTGGGTTCTATTCATCTTCGTAAGATTTAGCGGAGAGGCGTTGACTTGACTCGCTGATTTCGCTATACTTCTACTGTCATTGTATTCAAGGGGGTATAAATAGTGGCTAATCAGGCTGGAAAAAGGTATGTATGCGGCAAATGTGGCTCGGAGATGATCGTTACCAAGGCCGGTGATGGTAACTTGGCTTGCTGTGGCGAGCCTATGAAGCTGAAAGCATAATTCAATGACCAGGGAGAGGTAAAAGATCATGCCCAATCTGTTGGGGAAACGATTCGCTTGTGAGGTGTGCGGCACCCAGGTATTGTGCACTAAAGCTGGCACAGGTTCAGTGGCGTGCTGCGATAAGGAGATGAAGCTCCAGAATCCTAAACCCTTGCCCTCTTCGGACTAAGGATAACCTCAGCGCCTCTGGTTGGGGCTCTACTCCTTAAGCAGCCAGAGGATATGCAGCTCCCTTTCCAAGGTTGAGGTCCGGTGGTAGACCTCCTCTAGAGTTGGCCAGGTCACAAAAACTACCGTGGCTTGAAGGATGATTTATTCCTAATGGGCTTTAAGGGCCTGAGCGATGATACGCTTAGGCCCTTTATTCCTCCCTGTGTACCAAAATGGTACCTTAATAGATACAATAATAT
>JACQTR010000202.1 GCA_016210705.1 Chloroflexota bacterium
GGGTATTACTATAATTATTAGCCGTTTGAGCTTGACCAATTTCCGCAACTATCTTCACTTAGAATGGGATGTACCCCATAAACTAACGGTACTGCAGGGCGACAATGCCCAGGGCAAAACCAACCTTCTTGAAGCCTTTTGTGTCTTGGCCACCTCTCGGTCCCCTCGGGCTGAAAGCGATAGCGAGCTTATTCATTGGCAGGCTCGTCAAGACCCCATAGGAGCAGCTCGCTTATGGGCCGAGGTAAAAAGGGCTAGCGGCCAACTTCAAGTAGAAGTGGCCCTGCAAGAACAAAAAGCTACCATCCACCAGGATGAAAATTCCATCGATCCCCACCTCCCTTGGTCAGTGCAAAAACGCATACGTGTCAACGGCGTAGGAAGACGAGCTAGCAACCTCATTGGCCAGATCAATGTGGTTATGTTCAGTTCCCAAGATATAGATATCATCGGCGGCCCGCCGGCTCTACGCCGTCGCTTCTTGGACATCGCCATCTCCCAAGGTGACTCCGTCTATCTTCGCCACCTTCAACGTTATCAAAACGTGCTACTTCAGCGCAACAATCTATTAAGGCTTATTAGAGAAAAGCAAGCTCAGCCCGAACAGTTGGACTTTTGGAATGAGGCATTAATGGAGAGCGGCTCCTACCTCATATTTCAGCGCCACTCCATGGTCTCTGCTTTGGAGGAAAAGGCTCAGGATATCCACCTTAAGCTCAGCCGCCACGAGGTACTGGATATGATTTATTGGCCGCGGTTTGATAAAGAGAAGGACCAGATCCCACCCCCATTTGTTGATGTGGAGAGCATTAAACCGATCCTGCGCCAGGGGCTAAAAGAATGCGAGAGAGAGGAGATCCGGCTGGGGGTATCCCTCGTCGGCCCGCACCGTGACGATCTCCAATTCTTAGTGAACGAAATAGACGCCCGTTGCTACGCCTCTCGGGGCCAACTACGTACCATAGCCCTCTCCCTCAAGTTGGCTGAGGCACAGGTCATTAAGGATCAAAAGGGAGATAGCCCCATACTTCTCTTGGATGACGTCCTCTCTGAGTTGGATGCTCGCCGCCGACGCCTCCTTCAGGAGACCGCCACCAACTATGAACAAGTCTTAATAACCACCACCGATTGGGATCACCTAGAGCCTGGACTACTAGCCCAAGCGGCTAAATTTCAGGTAAGCGAGGGTAAACTACAGGAGTTTAGAGGGGCCCTTTGATTTACAAAGTTTATACAGCGTGATATATTAATAATTGAACCTCCAGGAGGAGGAAATGACTATCCCAGATGTAATAAGACCGCCCTTGTCGCGGCCATTATTAATTTTTATAGAGGCTCACAGCGGGCAGCCAGTTTCCCGATGCAACCAATGCGGCAAGTGTACCGCCGGCTGTCCTGCGGCCTGGGCTATGGATCTGACGCCACGCCAGGTAATGCGAGCCCTCCAGCTAGGCCTAGACAATGATGTATTAGCCAGCTCCGCTATTTGGCTCTGCCTTAGTTGCCAAATCTGCTCGGTGCGCTGTCCTCTAGAGATAGATGTGGCCAAGGTAATGCACTCGTTGCGCCATCGAACTCAAGAAGATAAAACACACCCCGGCGATAAAAATATAGCCCGTTTCCACGGTGTTTTTCGGGGGATCATCCACCGATATGGTCGAATATACGAGCTGGGGCTGGCAGGCTTAAACAACATGGTCAGTCGCCGCCCTTGGGCTCACCTCAAACTCTTCCCAGCTATGTTAAGAAAAGGGAAACTCCCTATGAGGCCATCTCGAATCAAAGCCACCGCCGAGGTCAAGAACATCTTCCAGAAGGTGGCTGCTTTAGAAGAGAGATTTAGCACCCCATCGGAGCTCACCAAAGGAGACCGTTGATGGCTGGCCGTACTTACGCTTATTACCCTGGTTGCGCCCTCCACGGCACCGCCAGAGAATACGATGTCTCCGCTCGTCTGGTGTGTCAGACCTTAAATGTGAAACTCCAGGAAATAAAGGATTGGAGCTGCTGTGGGGCTTCATCGGCCGCCTCTCTCAGTCCCCTTCTAGGTATAGCTCTTCCCGCCCACAATCTTAAACTAGCGGCAGCTATGGAACTCCCCATTACCACTCCCTGCGCCATGTGCTCGTATCGTCTCAAGACGGCAGCACACGAATTAAAAGATGAGGCCACTGCGCGGCAGGTAAGCGAAGTCCTGGGCTCGGCAGTCGGCCCAGAGGTAACGGTTGAGCCGCTGCTTCAGGTATTATCTGAAGACCTGTCCTTTCCCATCAGAAAACCCCTGACCGGATTAAAGGTAGCCTGCTACTACGGCTGCCTCTTGGTGCGCCCTAAGTCGGTGCTCCAGTTCGACGATGAGGAGAACCCGCAGACTATGGACCGCCTTATTACCGCCCTAGGGGCCGAAGCCATCGATTGGGGCTTAAAGACAGAATGCTGTGGTGCTGGCCTGCCTCTGGCTCGGCCCGACCTCGTCCATCGCCTGGCCTATCGGATCATATCCCTAGCCCAGCGTCTGGGTGCCGATTGCATCGCCACTGCCTGCCCTATGTGCCAGAGCAACCTGGACATCCATCAGAAAGAGATAGAGGCCGAGCACGGAGAAAAGCTGGGGTTGCCCATATTCTACTTCACTCAGCTCCTAGGGCTGGCTTTGGGCTTTACTCCTCGGGAACTGTATCTACACAAGCACCTTACTAACCCCCTACCTTTACTGCGAGCCAAGGGCCTAGGATAAGGAGAAAAATGGCTAGAATCGGAGTTTTTGTTTGTCACTGCGGCAGCAACATAGCCGGCACAGTGAATATAGCCCAGGTTATGGCAGCGGCCCAAACCATGCCCCTGGTTACCTTTGTCGCCGACAATAAATACTCTTGCAGTGAGATCGGCCAGACTGCTATCCGAGAAGCCATCCTGAAGCAAAAACTGGAACGGGTGGTCATTGCCGCCTGTTCCCCACAAATGCACGAGGCCACCTTTCGCAAGACTGTAGCCCAAGCCGGACTAAATCCTTACCTTTTGGAAATCGCCAATATACGTGAGCACTGTAGTTGGGTACATAGTAATGATAAAGCCGCGGCCACTAAGAAGGCCATCGAACTAGTAAAGATGGCCGTGGCCAAGGTGGCCCGCCATGAGGCCCTCTTCACCAAGGAGATCGGCCTGACAAAGAAAGCCCTGGTCATTGGAGGCGGCATCTCCGGCATTCAGGCCGCTTTAGATATGGCCAATGCCGGCTATCCCGTCATCCTGGTGGAGCGAGAACCGACCATCGGTGGCCGCATGGCCCAATTGGACAAAACCTTCCCCACCTTGGACTGCTCCTCCTGCATCCTCACCCCCAAAATGGTGGAGGTGGCCCAACACCCCAACATCACCCTCCTCACCTACGCCGAGGTGAAGAGCGTTCGGGGCTTCGTGGGCAACTTCGAGGTAGAGATTTTACAAAGGGCGCGCAAGGTTGATGCCAGCAAGTGCACTAGCTGCGGCATATGCTGGCAGAAATGCCCAGAGAAGATACCGGCCGAGTTTAACCTAGGTTTAGGGCCTCGTGCCGCCATTTATACCCCCTTCCCTCAGGCAGTGCCTAATATTCCCAGCATTGACCTAGCTCATTGCCGCTATATTAAATATCAAGAATTCGTGGCCCGTGGAGAAGAGGGCAAAAAGCCACCTCAATGTCGCATCTGCGAGCGGCTCTGTCCACCTCAGGCCATAGATTGGGAGCAGTCCGATCAAGTCTTAGTGGAAAAGGTGGGAGCTATCGTGGTGGCCACCGGTTACCAAACCTTCGATCACACCCGTTACGGTGAGTTCGGCGCCGGCCGTTACCCCGATGTCATTACCGGCATCCAGTTGGAACGCCTCCTCAGCGCCTCCGGACCCACGGAGGGAGAGGTAGTACGTCCCTCCGATGGCACCCACCCTAAAACCGTGGTCTTTGTAAGCTGTGTTGGCTCCCGCGATGAGCGCATGGGCCGCGCCTATTGCAGCAACGTCTGCTGCATGTACATGGCCAAACAAGCCATCCTCCTCAAAGAGCACGACCCCGAGGTACAAAGTTATATCTTCTATATTGATATCAGGGCTGGGGGCAAGGGCTATGAGGAATTTATTCGCCGCGCCCAAGAGGAGGCCAGGGCCATCTACCTTAGGGGTCGTATCTCCCATATCTACCAGGACGGTAAAAAACTGATAGTTAGGGGCGAAGACTCCCTTTTGGGACGGCCAGTGGAGATCGCCGCGGACCTAGTGGTGTTGGCTACTGGCATCGAGCCCAGCGCCGGCGCTAAGGAGTTGGCCCAGTCCCTTAACATTAGCTACGATGCTCACGGCTTCATGGTAGAGGCCCACCCCAAACTGCGCCCAGTGGAATCCCGCACCGAAGGCATCTTTCTGGCGGGCACCGCCATAGCCCCCAACGATATACCGGGCTGTGTGGCCCAGGGTAGTGCAGCTGCCGTCAAGGCTCTAGCTGTCCTCAGTCGCCCCAGCCTCGTTAGCGACCCCATGGTAGCCATTGTTGACCCCCTACGTTGCACCGGCTGTTTCGCCTGCCAAAGGGCCTGCGCTTTTAATGCCATCGACTCCCAAGTAACGCGGGATGGGAAAACCATAGCTGTGGTCAACGAAAGCCTATGTAAGGGCTGCGGACTTTGCGTCAGCGCTTGCCGGGGTGTGGCTATGAACCTTAAAGGCTTCAGCCAACAACAGCTCCTGGCCGAGGTGAACGCTCTATGGCGCTAGACTACCAACCCAAGATCGTCGGTTTTTTGTGTAACTGGTGCAGCTACGCCGGTGCGGACATGGCCGGCACCAGCCGTTTGACCTACCCACCAAACATCAGGATCATCCGCGTACCCTGTTCGGGGCGAGTGGATGCTACCTTGGTGACCAAATGCTTTCAGCAAGGAGCCGACGCCGTTCTGGTAGCTGGCTGTCACCCCGGGGAGTGCCACTACAGCGAGGGCAACTATCATGCTCGACGTCGCTTCACCGTTTTAAGAGAGCTCTTAAGCTTTTTAGGTATCGAGAAAGACCGCTTACGGTTGGAGTGGGTTTCTGCCGCCGAGGGCAAAAAATTCTCCCAACTAGTGTCGGAGTTCAGCGCCGAGATTGCTCACTTAGGTCCCAGAAAAGATAACGGAAAGGCCGCGGGAGGCTCTCTTTGAATCAGGCAATCCGAGATAAAGCCAAGGAGCTATTAGCCTCCGGAGCCGTAAGCTGCGTTATCGGCTACGATGTGGGCAGCGATGGTATAAACGCTCGGCCCTTCTTTGCCTACACTGAGGAGGAGGCCGATGGGCTGGCCTTTGACCAAACTTGTACCCATAATCTGGTCAAATATCTTATAGACCGGGCGGGCAAGGCCACGGCCATCGTGGTCAAGCCTTGTGATGCCCGCGCCCTCACCGTCCTCATCAACGAAAAACAAGTAAAACGGGAAGAAGTTTTTATCATCGGCGCCGTTTGCCACGGAATAATAGAAAGCACTTGGGGCCAAAAGGGCTCAGACCTCCAGGGTCGGTGTCAGACGTGCACCCAGCATACACCTTTGGTCTATGATCTATTGGTGGGGGAACCAATGGCGGAGCCGACGCCTAAAGCCCCATTAGACCATAGGGCAGCCACTTTAGCCAATATGTCCGTAGCGGAAAGGGCTGCCTTTTGGGCAGAACAATTCCAGCGCTGTTTACGATGCAACGCCTGTCGCCAGGTCTGCCCCGGCTGCTATTGTGCCGAGTGCTTTGTGGATCAATTGGATCCGGAGTGGGTAGGGATAAGGATCGATCTACCCGAAAAATGGTTATGGAACACCATCCGTGCCTTCCATCTGGCGGGACGCTGCGTGGGCTGCGACGAGTGCCAGCGGGTATGCCCCGTCAATATTCCTTTGGGCCTCCTTAACCACAAGCTGGAGGAAGAAGTGGCAACCCTATTTGATTTCCGGCCCGGGGTGAAGGCCGACGTACCAGCCCCATTGGAAACCTTCAAAAAAGACGAGAAACTGGGGATTGGTGAATGAGCCAACTGATCTCTCGCTCCGATTTGACGGCCTGGATCAACGCATTGCTGGCCGAATACACGGTTATAGCGCCCACCAAGGTCGACTCTTTGGCCCTTTATCAACCGGTGAAGCGGGCCGATGACATTTTTATGGATTTTGGGATTACCGCATTATCTCCCAAGGAATGGCTTTTTCCGCCCACGGAGACCTTATTTACTATTACAACCCAGGACGGAACCATGAAGTTAGAGGCTCCACCATTGGACGGGAAAAATCTCATCTTCGCCATTCGTCCTTGCGATGCCCGAGGCTTCCGTTTATTGGACAAGGTCTTTTTGGCACCCCCCGCCGATACTCATTACGCCCAGCGGCGCCAAAATACTACTCTCATCGGCCTGGCCTGCTCTAAGGCATTGCCCCAATGTTTTTGTACCAGCGTTGGTGGTGCCCCTAATGACGCTTCGGATGTGGACGTATTGCTGACAGAGGTGGAGGAAGGATACCTAGTCAACATAGTTACGGAAAAGGGGCAGGCGGCCGTGGCTCAGGCCAAGCTGATAGAAAAGGACGTAACCCCGCCTTCACCCCCCAATTTGAAACCTGTGTCTACTGAGGGGATAGTTGAGGCCACCCTTAGAGCTTACAACGACGACTATTGGGAGCGCCTCGCCGACAGGTGTACCCATTGCAATGTCTGCGCCTTTGTCTGCCCCGCCTGTTACTGCTTCGATGTGCGCGACCATATAAACCAAGGCAAAACCGAGCGACTTCGGTGTTGGGATAGCTGCCAGGCGCCCGGCTTTACCCGCGTCGCCGGCGGCTACACCCCCCGACCCACCAAAGGCGCCCGACTGCGACAACGCTTTGGCCACAAGCTCCTTTACTACCCCCAACAATATGGCGACCTCCTTTGTGTCGGCTGCGGGCGATGTATCGCAAGCTGCCCGGTAAACATCGATATCCGAGAGGTCATGGAAGACCTCCAGAAGCTAGGAGTAAAAAGTGTCTCTGCTCGCGCCTGAAAGGCCCATAACCAACCCCTTTTTACCCTATCTAGCCACGGTAAAAGGGGTGACCCAGCTCACCCCAGATATCAAGCTCTTCAACCTGGAGCTTGACGACCCCGAGGTTAGGGAGGGCTTCGATTATAGGCCAGGACAGTTCGCCTTCGTCTCCGCCTTTGGGGTGGGCGAGGCTCCCTTCGGCCTTGTCTCCCTGCCCCATTGGAAGGCCGGGGTGGAGTTTGCTCTGCGCCGGGTGGGAACGGTGACTCGGGCCCTCCACGATCTAGAGCCTGGCGCCAAGGTGGGGGTACGAGGACCCTACGGCAATTATTTCCCCTTAGAGGACTATCGAGGCAAAAACATCCTTATTATCGGTGGCGGCATCGGGATGGCCCCGCTGCGTCCGGTTATCCGCACCATCTTGGAGCGCCGCCCAGATTACGGCGACCTCACCATAATCAATGGCGCTCGCAGTCCCCAGGACCTTGTGTTCGCCGATGAATTTGACAGTTGGGCGACTGCACCCCGGACACGCCTGGAGCTAACCGTAGATAGGGGAGATGATAACTGGTCAGGGCAGGTGGCCCTGATTCCATCCGTAGTTCAAGAGCTTAAGCCCTCGCCCGCCAACGCCGTAGCCATCCTTTGCGGCCCGCCCATCATGATAAAGTTCACTTTGGCTCGACTAAAGGAATTGTGCTTCGCCGATGCCCAGATCGTGACTACCTTAGAGGCCAAAATGAAGTGTGGGATGGGACGCTGCATGCGCTGCAATATCGGTGACAAGTTTGTCTGTGCTGACGGCCCCGTTTTCACCTTCGAGCAGATCTCGCATCTCCTAGAGCCCTTCTAATATATAGCTAGTCCAGTATAAACGTACGACACGCTACCCACGGGGGCCTATAGTATCTTGGTAGCCTCGGTAATTACGCAAGGTCTCCCTTAAATGATCGCCCCCGAATTTCTCCAAGACGGCATCGGCCAGGACTATGGCCAGCATGGCCTCCCCCACCACCCCTGCCGCTGGAACCACACAGACGTCGCTGCGTTCGTAATGGGCCTCTACTCTATCTCCCGTCTTTAGATCCACCGAAGGTAAAGGCTGAGCCAGGGTAGGGATTGGCTTGACCGCCGCTCTAACCACTATAGGCTCGCCATTACTCATGCCACCCTCTATGCCCCCGGCTCGGTTGGTGCGATGATGCCACGAACGCTCCCCCTCCCGCAGCGGCTCGATAACATCGTGAACCTGAGATCCACTGAGGCTGGCCAGGGCAAAACCTCCTCCTATCTCCACGCCCTTAACAGCGTTAATGCTCATTAGAGCCTGGGCTATTCTGCCGCTCAGCTTGCGGTCCCAGTGGACGTGGCTACCCAAGCCGATGGGCACCCCCGTGGCTACCACCTCGAAAACGCCCCCCAAACTATTGCCAGCGGCTCGGGCCTCATCAATGGCCGTCATCATCTCTTTTTCGGCCTCGGCATCGGCACAACGCAGTTGGGAAGACTCCACCCGTTCCCAATCGGTGGGTGTGCCCTCTTTAATCTTGTAGCCACCGATGGCCACCGTATGGCTGTGGATCTCTATGCCCAATTCCTGAAGCAAACGTCGCCCCACCGCCCCCACCGCCACCCTGGCCGCCGTCTCCCGAGCGCTAGCCCGTTCCAAGATAGCTCGGACGTCGGCCACCTGATACTTCATGGCTCCGGCCAAATCGCCGTGGCCGGGCCGCAGTCGAGTCAAAGGCTCCATATCCTTCGACAAGGGCAAGACGCTCATGACGTCCTTCCAGTTCTCCCAGTCCCGATTTGGTATCAAAAGGCTGATGGGGCTACCTATGGTCAAACCATGGCGTATGCCAGAAAGGATCTGAGGGTAATCTTTCTCTATTTGCATGCGACCACCCCGCCCATAACCCCCCTGGCGACGCCTCAGGTCCGCAGCAATATACTCAGCTTCCAGAAGTAATCCCGCCGGCATCCCCTCGACGATCACCGTCAGGGCTTGGCCGTGCGATTCACCAGCCGTAAGGAAACGGAACACCTCAATAGCTCACTTTAAAGACATCTGCTCTGTTCCCAAAGCCTTTCGAGCAGCGGAAAACATGACCTCAATCGGGGCCTCTTTTCCCGTCCATAGCTCAAAGGA
>JACQTR010000210.1 GCA_016210705.1 Chloroflexota bacterium
ACCACCAGCCCCCTTCCGATTTGGGCAATCACCTGACCTTCTATAGTGACCGAGGCCTGAGTGACCCGCTGGAGCAGCGCCCTCAATGATTGGTTTACTCTAAGACTTTATAAAGAGCTTATGCTCCCTCGGGAGCAGTTTTTGGTTGCTCAGAGTGCCAGCCTTTGCGGTTATCGGTGGTATAGAAGCCATTGCCTTTAAATAAGACCGGCACCGAGTTGATAATGCGGCGGGCTTTTCCTTGGCATTCTGGGCATATATCAATGGGCTCTTCATCAAACCTTTGTCTTCGCTCAAATTTTAAATGGCAACGACTACATTCGTATTCGTAGATGGGCACGCCCCTACCCTCGTGGCAAAATTAAGAGTTAGCACTCCTAAATCATGAGTGCTAACTCTTAATTTATCATCCCTGGTTTACTTCTGTCAAGTGGGTGGCTTAGTTGCCTTCCTTACCTAACCTGTGATAAACTAATTCCTAAGTATGTTAGGCTATTCTTTACTGTCGACGATGAAAGGGGTGAATATTTGTCCGAGGCTATTTCCATGAAACTGCTTTTGGAGGCTGGGGTTCATTTTGGCCACCAAACCCAGCGCTGGCATCCCCGGATGAAAAGCTACATCTTCACCCAGCGTAATGGCATCCACATCATAGACTTGCAACAAACTGTCACCAAGCTGGAGGATGCTTGCCGTTTTGTCCGTGATCTGGCAGCCGAAGGCAAGACCGTTATTTTCGTGGGCACCAAAAAACAGGCCCAGGAAGCCATTGAACAAGAAGCGCGGCGTTGTAATATGCCTTACGTCAATCAGCGTTGGCTGGGGGGGACTCTGACCAACTTTAAGACTATCCAAGCTCGCATCGATTATCTAGTGCGATTGGAGGATCGACAACTAAAGGGCGAATTGGAGCGACTTCCGAAGAAGGAAGCCATGAAATTAAATGAGCTGATCGCTCGCCTCAACCGACAACTGGGGGGAATCAAAGAGATGACCCAGTTGCCAGGGGCCCTATTTATCGTCGACACCAGTCGAGAGCGGATTGCGGTGGCTGAGGCCAAGCGCATGGCAATACCTATCGTGGCCATGGTGGACACCAATTGCGATCCTAACGAGGTCGATTATCCCATACCTGCCAATGATGATGCTATTAGGGCAGTGAGATTGATTTGCGGCGAGATCGCCAATGCCGTTCTCGAGGGTCAAGCGGCTAGCGAGATAATTCCCGAGGAGATGGCTGAGATGACTTACCAAGAAGTCTTCAGCCCCGAGGGTGAGGAGCTGATTGCCCCTGCTGATTCAGAAGCTTAAAGGAGGTTTATTTGCAGATTTCCACTGCTGACATAAAGGCGTTGAGGGAAGCAACGGGGGCCGGAGTCATGGATTGTAAACGAGCCCTCACCGAGGCCGAAGGGGATGTGGAAAAGGCCAAGGAGCTGCTGAGACAAACAGGTTTGGCTTTCGCTGAGAAGAAGGCCCATAGGGTGGCGAGCCAAGGACTTATTGGCGCTTATCTTCATGCCGGGGGGCGCATCGGCGCTATGGTTGAAGTGAACTGCGAAACCGATTTTGTGGCCCGTACGCCGGAATTTCAGACTCTTGCTCACGACCTGGCTATGCAAGTGGCCGCCACTAATCCCTTATGTTTAGACGATGAGGATATGTCCACGTCGGGAGTAAACCCAGAAGAAGTTTGTCTTCTCCGCCAGCCTTTTATTAAAGACCCTGGCAAAACAGTACGCGATGTTGTGTCCGAAACTATGGCGAAAGTAGGAGAAAATGTCAGGGTGAAACGCTTCGTTCGTTTTGAGGTGGGCAAACTAAATGAGCAAGGCGATCTACAATCGTACCCTTCTCAAAATTAGTGGTGAGGCCCTGTCCGGGGAAGGTGTCTATGGCATCGATCCCACCATCTTGCCCGTAATTGCCCAGCAAATAAAAGAGGTAATGGATAGTGGGGTGGAGATGGGTATAGTGGTGGGAGGGGGCAACATTTGGCGAGGTGCAGAGGCCAGCACTTGGGGCATGGACAGGGCTACCGCCGACTATGCCGGTATGTTGGCCACTATTATTAACGCCTTGGCGCTGCAAGATGCTTTAGAGCGGCAAGGGGTTGTTACCCGTACTCAAACTGCCATCACCGTGCAGGCGGTAGCTGAACCTTATATTCGGCGGCGAGCCATACGCCATTTGGAGAAAAAACGGGCTGTTATTTTTGCCGCTGGCTCTGGGAATCCTTATATGACCACCGATACGGCGGCCGCGCTGCGGGCCATAGAGATCGAGGCCGAAGTTCTCCTGATGGCTAAAAACAACGTAGATGGTGTTTACGATGCCGATCCCGCCAAATACCCTGAAGCCAAGCGTTTCGATCGGCTGCGCTATATTGATGCCTTAAACCTGCGTCTGGAAGTTATGGATCCTACCGCCCTCACCATGTGTATGGAAAACCATCTGCCTATCATAGTGTTCAATCTTCAGGCACCCCATAGCATCGAGCGGGTGGTGATGGGTGAGCCCATTGGCACCCTAGTTGCCGACGAGGTCTAGTGCACCTCATTATCTGTGGAGATGTACTAATTTTTTTATGTTCGGGTTCTAAGGTGTGATTGTGAAATGATGGAGGAGATCCTGGCCGACGCCAGTTCTAGGATGCACAAGGTAGGAGATGTGGTGAAACGGGAACTGGCGACCATTCGCACCGGTCACGCCCGTCCGTCCTTGGTGGAAAACCTGCGTTTGGACTATCACGGTACAGCTACGCCGCTATATCAACTGGCCACCATTACTGCCCCAGAGGCCCGTCTTCTGGTAATCCAACCCTGGGATCGCCACGTCCTGGCGGAGATCGAAAAGGCTATTCAAAAGTCTGACCTGGGTCTTAACCCTATTAACGATGGGAAGGTGATACGGCTAGCTATTCCCCAACTTAATGAAGAGCGACGACGGGAGTTGGTTAAGTTGGTGAAGAAAAGGATTGAAGATGGCAAAGTTGCTTTGCGCAATGTGAGACGTGATGCCGCTGAGGCCATGCGCGAATTGGAACGAGAGAAAAAGATCTCTACTGATGAACACAAACGGGCTGTGGAGCAGTTGCAAAGGCTTACTGATAATTTCATTGATGAGCTTGACCAGATAGGTGTGGATAAAGAAGCCGAGGTTATGGAGGTGTAAGCGGAAGCTTAAATGGCAGAGCCTTTGCAATTATCTCTGGGGCGGCAGATTCGCCCTCTGCCGCAGCACGTGGCTATCATCATGGATGGCAACGGTCGTTGGGCAAAGCAGCGAGGCTTGCCCAGATTGGCCGGCCATCGCGCTGGGACAGCAAATATTCGGCGAGTTATCGAGGTATTTGCAGAACACGAGGTGAAGTATCTCACCCTTTATGCCTTTTCTACGGAGAACTGGGGGCGGCCTAAGAATGAAGTGCGGGGGTTGCTCCGCATATTGGGCGGGGTCATCGATCGCGAAACCGATAATTTGCGCAAGAACGGCGTTCAGCTACGACATTTGGGCCGCTTAGATGATCTTTCCCCTCGTTTGCAGCGAGCGGTTCAACGAGCCATCGAGTTAACCAAAGACAATACTCGGATAACGGTGAGCGTGGCCTTTAACTATGGCAGCCGCGATGAGATTGTAAACGCCGTACGCCAGATCGTAAGGGACGGTGTGTCCCCCCCGGCAATTGACGAGGAGCTGATTAATGGCTATTTATATACCAGTGGCCTACCTGATCCTGATCTTATCATTCGTACCGCTGGCGAGGTTCGTCTCAGTAATTTCCTCCTTTGGCAGGCGGCATACAGCGAGTATTACTCCACCCCTACCTACTGGCCCGATTTCGAGGAGGGGGAAATTCAACGAGCGTTGCTGGCTTATAGCCAACGGCAGAGGCGCTTCGGAGCCCTACATCCGAGAGAGCCGAGCTGAGTCAGTTCGGTTCTTTCCAGGGCTCATCTAAATTATGGGGCAAAGAGTTCGTAGCGCCTTAATACTGGTTCCCTTCGTCGTGTTGGTGATTTGGGTGGGGGAACCATTGTTTTCCCTCGTAGCGGTTGCCATCGCCCTTTTTGGTTTGGTGGAGTTTTATCAATTGGCCGCTCAGTCGGGTAGACAACCCCTCATTGTCACCGGTGGTGTTTGGACACTCCTTTTAGTTTTGAGCCCCCATTGGCAAGATCACAGGGTAGCTCCTTTTATTATATCCTTGGCTTTGCTTACCTCTTTTGTAGGGTTGATGTTTCGTCCCTTAGAGGAGAAGGCGGCTGCTGAGTGGGCATGGACAGTCGTGGGTATACTCTACCTGGGGTGGCTAGTAGGTTACTTGGTTGCCTTGAGGGGGGTTGTGAACGGCCGGGAATGGACTATCTTTACCCTATTTACGGTCTTTGCTTCAGACACTAGTGCCTTTTTAGTAGGTAGGACCTGGGGTAGACATCCTCTAGTCCCCCACATCAGCCCCAAAAAAACTATTGAGGGAGTTATCGGGGGGGTGGTGGGGGCTCTAGTGGCGGCGTTTCTTTTGGGTTCTATTCTGGGGTTGCCTATTGGCTCCGGCGGGGCTTTACTTCTGGGAGGGCTTTCCAGTCTCTTTGGTCAATGGGGTGACCTCTGTGAATCGATGCTTAAGAGAAGCGCTGGGGTAAAAGATGCCGGGCAGTTGATTCCCGGCCATGGGGGCATCCTCGATCGTTTGGACAGCGTTGTCTTTGCGGTGGTGGTGGTATACTATTATGTGATATGGGTTGTATGAAGCGGCTGGCTATCCTAGGCTCCACCGGATCTATTGGTCAACAAACTCTGGAGGTGGTCCGAGCCTATCCTCACCGTTTCCAAGTGGTGGCTTTGGCTGCAGGGAAAAACGCTGACCTGTTGACGAAACAGGTAAGGGAGTTCCATCCAAAGCTGATTTCTCTGGAAGAGCCGACTCAGGCAGAGGCGTTTCAGTTGATGGAGGAGAGTGGTGGTGAGGTGGCTACTTTGAAGGAGATGGCCACCTACCCGGAGGTGGACATGGTAGTGTTGGCTACCTTAGGGAAGGTGGGCTTGGCTCCCTGCTTGGCCGCTCTCGCTGCTGGGAAGACGGTGGCTCTAGCTAATAAAGAGGTCCTGGTGATGGCTGGAGAATTGGTTACCCAGGAGGCCTCGCGAGGGAAGGCTACTCTTATCCCCATAGATAGCGAGCACAGCGCCCTCTG
>JACQTR010000023.1 GCA_016210705.1 Chloroflexota bacterium
CCCCTATAGAGGCCATGCCCCCCTCCCTGCGCGCCCACATCCGCTATCCTCAGGACCTATTTACCATTCAGGCCGATCTGCTCCGCACTTACCATATGCAAGATGCTCGCGTCTTCTACAACAAAGAGGACCTCTGGGCCTTCCCTACCGAGGTTTTCACTGGCGCTGAGCAGCCTTTAGAGCCTTACTATCTTATTATGCGCCTGCCGGGAGAACGAGAGGCCCAGTTCCTCCTCATTCTTCCCTTCACCCCCACCAATAAGAACAACACCATCGCTTGGTTAGCCGCCGGCTCCGACGGCCAAAATTACGGTAAGCTAGTTTCTTACGAGTTCCCTAAGGAGAAGCTGATATACGGGCCCCTCCAGATCGAGGCCCGTATCAACCAGGATACCGCTGTCTCCGCCCAGTTCGCCCTCTGGAATCAGGGAGGGTCGCGGGTGATTCGAGGCACCCTTCTTATGATCCCCATCGAGATGTCCTTTTTGTATGTAGAACCTATTTTCCTACAGTCGGCCCAAGGGCGCATCCCTGAATTGAAGCGAGTCATTGTGGCCAGCGGAGAGCGCTTGGCTATGGAGGCCACCTTGGAGGAGGCCTTGGCTAAGGTGGTGGGCACCACCCCGCCGGTAGTATCACCTGGCCCTCCTGCGCCTACTCCCCCGGTGGTAGGGCCTACTGGTGATTTGGCGCAGCTTATTCAATCGGCTCAAGGACACTACACTAAAGCCCAAGAATACTTAAAAGCTGGCGACTGGGCGGGTTACGGCGATGAGCTGAAAGCCCTTGCGAGTGACCTGGCCCGCCTCAAAGACCTCATCGGCCAGTAAGGAGCTAGACTATGGATAACGTGCCGGAACTAGAGCAGCGCTACTTTTTGAGCACTATAAGGCGCTTACCGGTAACTATGGTGCGAGGAGAGGGAGCCCGACTTTGGGACGATCGGGGTAAGGAATATCTGGACTTTGTCGCCGGTTGGGCGGTGGTCAGCCTGGGCCATTGCCACCCCGCCTTGGTTCAAGCCATTACCGACCAGGTCTCAAAGCTTCTCCAGGTGTCCAATCAATACTACACTATCCCCCAGGTTCAATTGGCGGAGCTTCTGATAGAAAATAGCTGTTTGAACAAGCTATTTTTCAGCAATAGTGGTGCCGAGGCCTGCGAAGGAGCGGTGAAGCTGGCCCGGCGCTATGGCAAGCTTCACCTGGAAGGGGCCTATGAGGTCATCACCGCCAACAATTCCTTCCATGGGCGCACCCTGGCCATGGTAGCGGCCACCGGCCAAAAACGATTCCATGATCCCTATACCCCTTTACCCGCTGGCTTTGTCAACGTCCCTTATAACGATATAGAGGCTCTTAAGCAGGCCACCACTTCGCAGACTTGCGCCGTGATGCTGGAGCCCCTCCAGGGTGAGGGCGGGGTCAATCTGCCCAGCGAGGGCTATTTTCAACAGGTACGGGCCTGGTGTGACCAAAAAGGCATTCTTTTGATCTTGGACGAGGTGCAAACGGGGATAGGTAGGACGGGAACACTCTTCGCCTATCAGTGGTTGGGGATAGAACCCGACATCATGACTCTGGCCAAGGGGCTAGGGGGTGGCGTGCCCATTGGGGCTTTTTTGGCCAAGGAACGGGCGGCTGTTTTCTCCCCCGGTGAACATGGTTCTACCTTTGGGGGCAATCCCTTGGTTACTGCCGCTGCTTACGCCGTCTGCAAATTTATCATCGATTACGATGTTCCAGCCCAGGTGCAACGGGTGGGTAAATACCTCATGGCGGGCCTCGAGGCTTTGAAATCCTCATTCCCCTTCATCACCCAGGTTCGTGGCCGAGGCCTCCTGGTGGCCGTGGAGTTCGATCGCGATATTGCCGACTCTTTAGTGAGGTCATGCCTGGAAAAGGGGCTTTTGCTGAATCCAGTGAAGCCCAATGCCTTGCGCTTTATGCCCCCTCTTATCATCACCGAGGCCGAGGTGGATCAGGCCTTGGCTATCCTCCGTCAGGCTCTGGCTAGCCCTTTACC
>JACQTR010000203.1 GCA_016210705.1 Chloroflexota bacterium
ACAGAGATTGCTTCGGGGCTATGCCCCTCGCAATGACATCATACCTCCTCATACAAGTCCTGTATCGTCTGTCATTGCGAGCAAAGCGAAGCAATCTCTCCAGCCACCGGGATTGCTTCGGGGCTGCGCCCCTCGCAATGACACAAACGCTACCGTCATTGCGAGCCGGAGCTGCGAGCCGGAGTCGAGGCAGGCAGCGAAGCAATCTCATAGTTCCTCATATAAGTCCCGCCATTCCGGGTTCATAGCAGAAACCAGGCCTATCTTCTTCTGTCTTGAACCGCCCTTAACCTGCTTTTCCCTGCGGATGGCATTCTCAGGATCGTCAAAGACCTCATAGTACACCAGTTTGCCAATGTTGTATCGCCTCGTGAATCCGCTGGCCAATTTCTCTCTGTGTTCGTATGCCCGTCTCTTGAGGTCGTTAGTTACACCTGTGTAAAGCACCTTGTTGCCCTGGTTAGTCATTATGTATACGTAATAATTCCTACTTTGCACCCGTCAGTTCCTCCGAGATTGCCACGACTGCCTTTGGCAGTCTCGCAATGACAGGGCAATTTCACAGCACCACCAGGTTGTTTTTGTGCACCACGGCGTCGCCGTACTGATAGCCTAAAAGGTCTAGGATGCGTTGGGAGCGCGCGCCCTTGATGGTCTCCACGTCCTTTGAGCTATAGTTGGTTATGCCGCAGGCCAGGCAGTTTTCCTCAACGTTGCAGATATGTACGATGTCTCCCCGTTGGAATTCACCTTCCACCTCGCTCACTCCGGCGGGAAGAAGGCTCTTGTGCTGCTTTTTGATGGCGGAGGCAGCGCCGTCATCCACTATTAACCGTCCCTTGACGGATATACCGCTCAGCATCCAGCGCTTGCGGCTCTCCAATTTGGTGGTAGTGGGGGCAAAATAGGTTCCCACCGCCTCGCCTTGGGCCAATCGGGGTAGGACATCTGGCTCTTGGCCGGAGGCGATGACCACCGCCACCCCGGAGGCCGTGGCTAGCTTGGCGGCCTCCAGCTTGGTGACCATGCCCCCTATCCCTCGTTGGTTGTCGCTGGCTCCGGCTAGGCCTTCAATATCGCCGTCAATCTTTTCTACATAAGGGATGAGTTGGGCTTCGGGGTGGAGGTGTGGGTCCGTAGTGTGAAGGCCAGGGGTATCGGTGAGGAGGACCAATAGGTCGGCATCCACCAAGTTGGCCACCATGGCCGAGAGGTTGTCGTTATCGCCAAACTTGGCCTCTCTGATCTCGTCAATGGCCACCACATCGTTTTCATTGACGATAGGTACCACGCCTAACTCGAGAAGTGCCAAGAGGGTATTACGGGCATTGAGGTAGCCCCCCCGGTCGGCAAGGTCTGCTTTGGTAAGAAGGGTTTGGGCCACGGTGATGCCGTGCCAGCCGAAGAGTTGGTCATAGGCCTGCATAAGGCGGCTTTGTCCCACCGAGGCCATGACTTGACGGAAGGGGATGTCCTTGCGTTCTTTGGTCGGGCCCAGGTGCTGTTTGCCGGCGGCGATGGCCCCGGAGGAGACGACGATGGTCTCTGCACCTTCTTTTTTGTGGAGATGAGCCACCTGGCTTACCAGGCTAGCCATAACCCCAAGGTCGAGGTGGTCGGTGCCTGCGGTTAGCACGTTGGTCCCCAGTTTGACCACCAGCCGACGATGGCGCAGAGGGGCCTCCTCTATCTTTGGCTGGGACTTGGCTTTCCCCTTGTCTCTTACCAAAGGGACGTCTCAAAAGCAATCATATAAATATAATTATAACAGTAGCAAAAGGCCAGTAACAAGCATAGGGCCTCATAGATGGCCCTATGGGGGCTAAGGAAGCGCTACAACAGTGGCAGTTTAGACTTAGGAGGGCATCATCCCTAAAAGGATCAGCCCCAGGGTGTCCTTTATGACCTCGGTGGGAGACAAGTGCAAGGTAAGGCCCCGAGCGTCGCGGTAGTAGCGTTCCAAGGGAAGCTCCTTGGTGTACCCAGTGCCGCCATGGAGCTGAAGGGCCTTATCTATAACCTGGAGAGCGGATTCGGTGGCGAAAAGTTTGGCCCTTAAGGCAGCCAGAGGCCAGCCCGGTGAGGGGGCGGCAAGGGATACAGCCGACCCATAAACTGTATTGCGAATGGCCTCTACCATGACGCTCATCTCGCCGATAAGAAAACGAAGGGCCTGGTAGTTCCCCAAGGGCTGACCTGCCACCACGCGCGATTTGGCGTAGTCAATGGAAAGGTCTAAAGAGGCTTGGGCCAATCCCAGGGCAATGGCCGCCATACCTACCATTCCCGTTCCTGCCATGGCCAGACCAACTGGCATGTAGCCTCCTTCCTGCCCCAAGAGGTTGCTTTTGGGCACTCGGCAATCGGAGAAGAGAAGCTCCCCTGAGGAGGTGCCGTTCATGCCCAAGCGAAGAAACCTTCTTCCTGTATCCAAGCCGGCGGTTTCCTTTTCGATGAGCAGGGCCGATAGACTACTGGGCCCTGGGGTAGTGCCTGTGCGCACCACCGTTACATAGAATTCGGCCTCTTCGGCGCTGGTTATGAAGATCTTGGAGCCATTGACAACGTAGGCGTCTCCTGCGTCTTTGGCAGAGGCTTGAATGGCCAGAACATTAGCCCCAGAATCGGGCTCGGTGGCGACAAAGGCGGCTAGCTTTTGCCCTTTGGCCAGTAAAGGCAGGACTCTATCCTTTATACTATCCCGTGCCCCAAGGAGGATACCCTGGCTGGCAGCCACGTGGGTAACGAAAATGAGGGCGGTATTGGCGCAGGCTTTGGCTATCTCCTCAGACATAATGGCAAAAGAGAGCAAATCGGCGCCGCTACCACCATAGGTAGTGGGCAATAACACTCCCATCATCCCCGACTGAGCTAGTGCCTGCAAGCTATCCCAGGGAAACTGGGCATATTCATCGGTATTGCTGGCCCGAGGGGCTATCTCCAATGAAGCCAGCTCCCTGGCGGTATTCCTGATCATCTGATGTTGCTCGCTTAATAAAAAATCCAACTTTAGCCTCCAGAAAAATATGGCTAATAATAGCATTACTTTGGGCAAAGTCAAGTTATCTTGTTAGTCGAAGTCTAGCAGTTGCTCTTGACTAACGCCTTTGTGGGGGATACATTCGTTGTTGCCATGACCAGGGGGAATATAAACTCATCTGCTGCTGATGCCGAGCCCTTGGTGAACCTGCCTAGGCACCTTTTCTCGCCCATTGCTATAGGCTATGATCGGGCCGCTCAACTTCTGAGCCTCTACCAATATCGATATTGGCATCGGTTCCTTCTCTCCCGGATCAGTTTGCCGAAACGCAATGGTAGTGCGCCGGCAAGAGTGCTCGATATGGCCACTGGCACTGGCGCTTTAGCCCTAGCTTTGCTGGATAACCCGAATTTAGAGGTCGTGGGCGCGGACATTACTCGTACTATGCTCTTGCAAGCTCGGACTCGTGCTAATCATAACGGCGTTCTACTTCATCTGGTGGAGTGCTCCGCCGAGGCCCCGCCCTTTGCCGATAATACTTTCGATGCCGTAGTTTTCGCCTATCTTTTGCGCTACGTAGCCGACGTTCCCTCTGTACTGGCTGGATTGACCCGCCTTCTTAAACCCGGGGGCAGTTTGGTTTCTCTTGATTTTGCGGTGCCGCGAGGTGTTCTCTATCCTCTATGGCGTCTATATACAGATATGGTGTTACCTTTGGCGGGCGCAGTCTTATCGCCTGCCTGGTATCCGGTCGGTTCGTTTCTTGGGCCAAGCATACGTGGCTTTTACCGTAATTGGCCCACGGAGCGGCTCCTTCATATCTGGCGTCATGGTGGCTTCCCCGATGTTCAAGCTCGCTACCTTTCTTTAGGTGGAGCTTTGGTGATGTGGGGCACGAAAGTACAATGAAGTGGCGGCTTCGAATTGGCAATTCGACATCGGGGTCGACCAGCGCGCCTAAAGAGCGGTCTGCGTTTTATGCCTTGACCCCTGGTGGTTGGCGCGACTATCTCACCCTTCTTCATTTGCCCTACACCGTGTGGCATCTGAGTTATGTCGTTTTGGGTTTTGCTCTGGCTCCCACCGTGCGTTACGGACGGCTGGGCCCTACTCTGGGGGCCTTTTTTCTTGCTATGGCTATTTCCGCTCACGCCATGGATGAACTCGCTGGGCATCCACTCCGCACCAGAATCCCAGGAAACGTACTTAAAGGGCTGGCCATTTTAGGCTTAATGGGAGCCGTTGCTTTGGGCATCACTGGAGTTGTCCTGGCAACAACCTGGCTGCTGCCTTTTATCATGTTTGGCGTTTTTATCGCTCCTGCCTACAACTTAGAGTGGTTTCATGGCCGATTTCATTCCGACTTTTGGTTTGCTTTCGCTTGGGGTGCCTTCCCGTTTCTTACCGCTTATTGGGTCAGTGGGGAAAGTCTTGAACCATCAGCTGCTTTTGGGGCGGTGGCTGTCTTTGCCCTAAGCCTGGCCCAACGCACTCTAAGCAGCCGCGTTCGTAGCATCCGGCGCCGCTTTCGTGGTATCGAGGGGATGATAACGTATAATGATGGCACCACCGAGAGAATCGACGAGAGTTGGGTGATGGCCGTGGATGAGCGAGCGTTAAAGCTAATGGCAGTGGCCGTGGCTGCTATTAGTGTGGCCGCACTCTTAACTAGGGCGGCCGGGTAGTCTATGCCATCAATG
>JACQTR010000207.1 GCA_016210705.1 Chloroflexota bacterium
TGAACTCCTTGTTCTTTTGGATAAGGTCAAGAGGCGCACCCACCTCTTGGCCCTTATTGATACTTTAGAGTATTTGGTTAAGGGGGGTAGGATCGGCCGTGCCCGGGCCCTGGTGGGTTCAATTCTGGATGTAAAGCCTCTAGTTACTGTGCGCGATGGGGAGGTTTACCCGGTGGCCCGGGTGCGCAGCCGGGCCAAGGCGGTGGAACGGCTTTATGATTTTGTTAAAGGATTTTCTCCCATAGAGGCAATGGCTGTTATGTATACTACTACTCTCGGAGAAGCCGAGCTGTTGGCCCAACGTCTGGCTCCCTTTTCCCCATCCAAAGATGTCATGGTCACTCGGCTGGGGTCTGTGGTGGGCACCTACGTAGGGCCCAAAGGCTTAGGGGTGGCGGTGATGGAGGGAGAGGCTTGAACCTAAGCTCGGAAGGATTGTGTCGGATATTGGAGTTGGAGCGAGCTAAAGGCTATGCCGATGAGACGGTGATCGGCGGTCTCGACCGTTATTTGGGACTTTGGGCGAAGAAAGGTGGGGCCGACGCCGGCTTGACCTTGCCCAAGCCTAATTACGCTGCCCTGGACGTTCAGGGGCGGCGGCAGTGGGCCGAGGCGGTTTTGTCTCGGCTGGGAAAGGGGAAGCTCCTTCGATCCGTCAAAAGGGCGAAGACCTCCCAAGCACCTGCCGCCTCTTTGGACTCTCCGGTGGCAGCTATTTCCGGGGTGAGCTCCCGTATGGGGGCTAAGTTGGCCCGACTAGGGGTTAGGACGATTCTGGACCTCCTTTACCTTTTTCCCAACCGTTATCTGGATTACACCAATGTTAAGACTATTAACCAATTAGAGGTAGGCAAGGAGCAGACTGTAGTTGGCTTCGTATGGCAGGCCGTGCCTACCCGCTTGGGAAGGACAAGGCAGGGTACCGAGGCCGTCATTGGCGATGGTACGGGTAACGTTCGCGTGGTTTGGTTCAATAATCCTTATATCGCCCGAAACTTGGTACCTAATGCCAGGCTTGTCATCAGCGGTAAAGTGGATTTGTTTCGGGGCCAGAAGGTCTTCGTGTCTCCGGAGTACGAACTAGAGGCCTCTTCTACCCACACTGGCCGTCTGGTACCGGTGTATCCTCTTACGGCTGGCCTTTATCAACGAACTATGCGCCACCTAATTCAGGAGTCAGTGGCCCACTACGCACCTCAGGTGGTCGACTACCTGCCCGTGGAATTGAGGCAGCATGCCCAGCTTCTGGAACTGCCGAAGGCCATCCAACAGGCACACTTTCCCGATTCCTCCCCTATTATGGAGCAGGCCCGGCGGCGCTTGGCCTTCGATGAGCTCTTCTTTATCCAATTGGGGGTTCTTTCCACCCGGCGCCATTGGCAAGAAGAGGGGTCGGCCCCCGCCCTCCCTACTCCCTCACCCTTGATTTCTAGGTTTCTGAATGCTCTTCCCTTTGTTTTGACGCCAGCCCAGGAGCGGGTGCTGGCGGAGATCCTGGCTGATTTGGCCAGCCCTCGCCCCATGAGCCGCCTTCTCCAGGGGGATGTAGGTAGCGGTAAAACTGTGGTGGCCATGGCCGCGCTCTTGGTGGCTATAGCTCATGAGCATCAGGCGGTGCTGATGGCTCCTACCGAGATCCTGGCCGAACAGCATTACCATACCATCTCTAATCTGATAGAAGGGGCGAGGGAGATTCTACCCCGGCCGATCAGGGTATGCCTCCTTACCGGAGCCATCAAGAAAAAAGAGACGGAGCAGCTTCGTAAGGCTATCGCCGGGGGTGAGATGGACCTGGTTATCGGCACTCATGCCTTGATTCAGGAGGGGGTGGAGTTCTGCCGTCTAGGTCTGGCGGTGGTGGACGAACAACACCGCTTTGGTGTCACCCAACGCTCGACCTTGCGCCAAAAGGGGTTCAATCCCCACGTATTGGTGATGAGTGCTACCCCCATCCCTAGGACACTGGCGCTAACCCTCTACGGCGATCTAGATCTATCGGTCATCGATGAACTGCCATTGGGTCGCCAAGAGATCGTGACCAGATGGTTGGAGGCAGAGCAGCGTTACCAGGCTTATGAATTTATACGGCGGCAAGTAAAAGCGGGGCGCCAGGCCTTTATTATCTGCCCTCTTATTGAGGAGTCGCCCGCCATTGAGGCTAGGGCTGCGGTGGCCGAGTACGAGCGCCTTTCCCGGGAGGTCTTCACCGATTTTACCATGGCCTTGCTCCATGGCCGGATGAAGGGTGAGGAGAAAGACCAGGTAATGCGCCGTTTTAGGGATGGTGAGTTCGCTATTCTGGTGTCTACCCCAGTAGTGGAGGTAGGCATCGATGTGCCTAATGCCACCGTAATGCTGGTGGAGGGGGCCGATCGCTTTGGATTGTCTCAGCTTCATCAGTTTCGAGGTCGAGTGGGAAGGGGAGAGCATAAAAGTTACTGCCTACTCCTGGCCGATTCTCCTAGCCCTTCGGCCCGAGAACGTCTTGCCCTTTTGGAGCGAACTAAGAACGGATTTCTGCTGGCTGAAGAGGACTTGAAGATGCGTGGCCCTGGGGAGTTTTTGGGGACTCGACAGAGCGGCCTGCCCCCGTTGCGGATGGCCCAGTTGTCCGATATAGAGCTCTTAGAGCTGGCCCGTCGTGAAGCCTTGGTACTATTTCAAAATGATCCTACTCTGAAAGGGTACCCCTTATTGGCTGGGCGCTTGGCTCGCCTTTGGCATCAAGGGGTAGGGGAGTTGAGCTGATGGCCATGATTAGAGACGAAATCGTCCTGCTTTTGGAACAAGCTGTTTCAGAGGCCCAGGAGAGGGAGCTTATTCCCAGGGTGTCCTTGGTGGATGTAACCGTAGAACGCCCTCAGAATGCTGAGCACGGCGACTATGCCACTAGCCTACCGCTGAAATTGGCTCGCGCCGCCAGGATGGATCCTATGGTCATCGCTAACCATTTGGCAGATCTTTTCTCCTCAGCCCCCTTTATAGAAAAGGTTGAGGTGGCCGCTCCGGGCTTTATCAATTTAACCCTAAAAGGTTCATGGCTAAGCCAACAAGTAGAGGCTATTCTGGAGGCCGCGGAGACCTACGGCAACCGAGACCTCGGCCAGGGGCAAAAGGTTCAGGTGGAGTTTGTAAGTGGCAACCCCACAGGCCCCCTTCATGTGGGCCACGGTCGCCATGCTGTACTAGGTAGCGTCCTGGCCAACGTTCTGGCTGCCGCTGGCTACGCTGTGGACAAGGAATACTATCTCAACGATGCCGGAAGTCAGATCGATGCTTTTTATCGCTCCTTGTACGTCCGCTATCAGCAGCACTGGGGCCTTTCCGTTGCCATGCCTCCCGATGGCTATATGGGGGAGTATATGGTGGAGTTGGCCCAGGAAATCGCTGCCGAAGAAGGGGATCGTTTCCTTGCTTTTCCTGAGCCCGAAGGCTTGCGTGAGCTGGGCAAACTAGGCATGACCAAGATCATCCAAGCCATCAGAGCCGATCTTGAACTTATGAGGGTGGAGTTCGATAACTGGTTCAGTGAGGCCAGCCTTTATGAAGGTGGCCAATATAAGGAGGCTCTGGTTCGTTTGGAGAGGGAGGGATATATCAAAGAGAAAGAGGGGGCCGTTTGGTTTGTCTCCTCGGCTTTGGGAGATGACAAAGATAACGTGGTAGTTCGCTCCAGCGGCGTACCTACCTACTTTGCCTCGGACATCGCCTACCA
>JACQTR010000204.1 GCA_016210705.1 Chloroflexota bacterium
GCGCTGATCTCGGCCAGGTTGTGAGGGGGTATGTTGGTGGCCATACCTACCGCAATACCTGAGGCCCCGTTGACCAGAAGGTTGGGCAGGCGGCTGGGGAGGACTACGGGCTCCGTAAGGCTGCCATCGAAATTGGGGACGAAATCTACTGTGTCTTTATCAATATCGGCCAGCATTTCTCCGGCGATCGCCGCCATCCTGGCCTCGGTGTAGCGCATAGCTGCTGGGGGGTCGTTATCAATGCTGCCGAAATTCCCTTGGCCATCGACGAGAACGTACCTCATAGAGAAATCCTGGGCCATGCGCACTAGGGAATCGTAGACCGGAGCGTCGCCATGAGGGTGATATTTCCCCAAAACTTCGCCCACTATGCGGGCACTCTTTTTGTAAGAGCTAGTATGGCGCAGCCCCAGCTCTTCCATGGCGTAGAGAATACGCCGATGCACCGGCTTCAAGCCATCACGAACATCAGGTAGGGCGCGGGATACGATGACGCTCATAGCGTAGTCCAGATAGGAACTTCGCATTTCGTCTTCGATTTTGATGGGCTTCACCGTCCCGATTTCCATAGCCACCTCCTTAACTTAATGGCCTCCGCTCTACCAAATGCCTCATTACTGTTCCTCTATTTCCTCCTCTTCTTCCGTCTCATCGCTATAGATATGCATATCAGCGGGCAAAGATTCCTCCCCCTCTTCCCAATAGCTGGAATAATCTTCTTCCTCCTCCTCTTTTGCTCCCTCTGTTCCCTCTTCCTCTTCGTGGCGCACTAATCTCTCCTTAACGTAAGGTCGAAAACCATCGGCACCTTTGGGGGGGAAGGAAATTCGGCCGGCTTGGCTTGGGTGCTGAAAGACCTCCCTGATGATCACTCTCCCACCGTTATCCCCCGATCCAGCTATTGCGGCTTCGTACTGGTTACCGCCCTCAATGAGTCGGATGAGGCGTAGACCTAGTTTAGACTCAATTTGCCCCAAATATTGGCCTCGGCTATCCTCTACTACCAGGGCTCTGCCCCGCGGTTTGAGGTAGACCGGGTCCCCAGGGGTCACTCTGGCCAGCACTTCTTTAGGGGCCAGTTGATGAAGAGGGGTCACGGTGGTTTTGCCTGTTTCTTCCACGAAAAGGCGGGGATCAACTCTTTGGGACACGTCGAGAGGGGCTATTTCCTCTGTTAATAGGGCCAATCGCTCGAGGTTACGCTTAGCTATGGTGTTGGTAGAGTCGGTCTCCAGGGCGCGACGGTAAGCATCTCGAGCTTGGGTGTAGTAACCTAACTCGGTTAGGGCCTTGCCCAACCGATTATAAGCGTCCACGTCGGTAGGGAAAAGGCGAAGGATACTTCTATTGGCTAAAACTGCCTCATCCCATCGACTCTGCATAGCCAGGTTGATAGCCAGCTCCGTACGCTGGCGTTTCAACTTGGCCATGTCCGCCGCTCTATAATATCTCATGTCAGTGTCACTATCCTTGTTGCGGAATTGTAATTTTAGTTCTACAGGGCAAAATTTGCAAGAGGTGAACTCATCAATTTCATATCGCATCTTTTCCCATGATTGGGCCCGTGATAGCAGTATTTAGGGCTAGATAAACTATATGATAAGAAGGAGATTGCTTCTGATATTAGGTAGCTAGTCTTTGTCCCAACCGATGATCCAGACACAAAGGCCCGCTAGACCTATGGTGGCTGCCACCAGGGCGGTAAGCTGGCTTGTCTTCAAGTCTACTCCCCGGGCAGCTAATAAGAGCAGGGTCACCATGCCTATAGCTAAAGCGACCCAGGCGACGATTTGAGGATGCTTACGAACCATGTCTTTCAGGGGTTCACCTCGTACCATTTGGTCTTCAGATTTTTGCAGTAGCTTAGGATAGGAATGGTTTTACTTCCTCCCACACTTTATGGGCCACCTCTTCAGGAAGCAGTGCTCCATCTATTACTATCCAGCGCCTGGGCTCGGCGGCGGCCAATTGGTGGTAGCCTTTCCGCACCCGTTGGTGAAATGCTAACTCCTCCTCCTCGAACCGGGCAGCTATTTTTTTTTTGCCTCGGTTCAAAGCTTCTGCCACTGGCAGGTCTAACAATATGGTTATATCTGGTTTTAACCCTTGGGTCGCTATGTTATTAACAATCTTGATAATATCCAGATCTAAACATCGTCCCCAACCCTGGTAGGCCAGGGTCGAATCGGTGTAGCGATCGCAAATCACCGTAATTCCTTGTTTCAAAGAGGGAAGGATTACCTCGGACACCAACTGGGCTCGGGCTGCAGCAAATAAGAACATCTCGGCTCTAGGGTCCAGAGTCTCACTTAGGCTCCATCCCTCAGTATAGGTCAGGGTGTCGAATAACTCATGCATAAGTTTTTCCCTTTTGACCACTATCCGCAGGATCCTTCCCAGATCGGTGCCCCCAGGCTCTTTAGTAGCGACGACAGTTAGATCCCTCTCCTGCAGGCGGTTACGAAGCAGCCTAACCTGGGTGGTTTTCCCCGAGCCATCTATCCCTTCAAAGGTGATAAATAGTGGGGCCATACCTAATCCTCCTCCTCCTGATCCCTTTGAAAAATCCTTACCCTGCGGCCAGCGCCTTTCCCATAGCTACGCGATAGGAGTTTATAACGTTCGGCTAACTGGTGCTGCAAACGGCGGATATAGGCGTTTTGGGGACTCAACTCCACTGGCTCTCCATTGCCGATGACCTTAACTATAGCCTCCTCCGTCTCTCTCATGGCTTGGGTTACGGGATCTCTTGGTGCTTCGCCTTGAGATAAGCTAGTCAAACACTGTTCGATTTGGGTGGTGGAATGATTTTTCAAGACGTAGATAGGGATAGTAGCGGCCTCGGCAGTCCTGATGACCTGGGGCTTACGGCGATAATAATTGCGGAGGGTAATGAGGGTATCCGCTTCTTCCAGGGAGGGGACAACCATTATTGGTAGCTGTTTTTGTTTTACCACTTGTTGTAACCGGGTTTGGCTTATACCAAAGGGATAAATCTTGGTTCCAATGCCCGGCTTAGGTTTAAGGGGTATGGTTTTAGACGCCGCTACATTTAACTCCTCAGCCTCTTTTTTGATCTGGCCCGTTTCATCCAGCCAGCGAACCTCTGGCTTCACTGGTTGGCCGCGGAGGATAGTGTCCACTACACCGGCCACGCTGGGATGGACAGCCACCTTGTCCCAACTTTGAATTTCTACCACTATGTCGAAGGTGGGGGGCGCCTTACGCTCTAGGATGGATTTTTGAGTGCCCCGACGTCGGGCCTCTTCGTCGCCCAGGGTTACTGTCTGGATGCCACCAATTAGGTCGGATAGTGTGGGGTTCATCATCAGGTTTTCTAAAGTGTTGCCGTGGGCAGTGCCCACCAGTTGTACTCCTCGCTCGGCGATAGTTCGGGCGGCGGCAGCCTCCAATTCGGTGCCGATCTCGTCAATGATGATAACTTCGGGCATGTGATTCTCTACGGCCTCGATCATCACCGCGTGCTGGAGGGTGGGAGTGGGCACTTGGAGACGGCGAGCGCGGCCGATGGCGGGATGAGGAATATCGCCATCGCCACCAATCTCATTGGAGGTATCTACAATCACCACTCGTTTTTTTAGGTCATCGGCCAACACCCGGGCCACCTCTCGCAGCATAGTTGTCTTGCCCACCCCAGGTCGGCCTAAGAGAAGGAGGCCTTGTCCTGATTCCACTAGGTCTTGGATGATTCTGATAGTGCCGTAAACCGCCCTGCCAACCCGACACGTTAAGCCAACTATGCGTCCCTTTCGGTTACGCAGCGCGGAGATGCGATGCAGGGTACGTTCGATGCCAGCGCGATTATCGTCTCCAAAGGCCCCAATACGGGAAACCACATGGTCGATATCGGCCTCAGTCACCTCTTGGGTGCTCAAAACAACCTCCCATTGGCGATAGCGAGCCTCGGGAGGACGGCCTAGATCCATGACCACTTCTAGAAGTTCGCCCCTATCCTCCCTTTGTCGCAAAGGCTCGCCAATGCGAGGAGGCAGGGCCTCCAATAAGGCATCCAAATCGTCGGTTATTGTTCTTTCCATGGCCTCCCATTGTCAGGCTTGGGCCGTTACCCAAGCTGGCTGCCTCAAGCGAATTGCGGAATCCTTCATAAAGGTTGTGAATTCCCCCAGTGCCTCAAAATCACGGTTGTGTAGTGCTTCTCGCAGCCCACTCTGGCTTGGGGTCACTCCCAGGATGGGCGATTTGCCGGATAGTTGCTCTAAAATAAAATCGAAAATGCCGGCAAGGCCCTGAGCCTCGGCTGGATGTACCAATGCTTCAAAGTAGCCCGCATGGCGTCGGCTGGATACCCCTACCCAAGCTATCAGGCTACCCTCTTTTTCGGCGACGAACTGACGAAGGGATAAATTATCGAGTCTTTGATCATTAATCATCTGCCATTCAGCGAAGGTCATGGCCTCCATTTGGCGTAGGGTGAGGGGGAAGACAGTGTTGTAGAGCTGAAATAGAGGATACTCATCTTGGGGGTGTTGAGGGCGGAGGGGTAGGGGTGGATCTTTGGCGGCAGCTGGTCTCATACGCCTATAAAGGTTCCAGAGACCAGTAGGAGAAAAGCCAGCCCGCCGCACCGTCCCCAGCCAGGGGCTATCACCGGCAAGACAAAGACGATACTTGGCCGTTTCTTTTATTCCAAAGCCCAGTTGGTTGAGAAGGGTCCAACTTACCTCGTGCTCTTTCTCTTTATCGAGAAGAAGGTAGTCCACTTCCCAAACTCCCGAGCCTAAGGCCCTGGCTGACACTATTCCATGGATAGACCAGCCCTCTTTATAAACCCAGGTATGACGATTTCCACCCCAACCTGGTCTGGCCAATGGGGTAACCCATAGTGGCCATCGCGGATTGCTCCATCGCCCCCAGGTCACCACCAGGTTGGTGGATGCTCGACGGTGAAAGTCGACTAAAGCTTCTAGATCGGTAATACGGAGGGGACGAATCATGGCTCTTTCTCCCCGCCAACGGGTGATAGTACCTGTTGGATTTGTTTAATAGAGTTTTTGGCCATATTTAAGAAGTAGCAATGAAAACGAGGATCAGTAGTGAGCTCAGGATGGAAGGCCGTCGCTACGAGATTATTTTCTCTAGCGGCCACTACCTGGCCATTAGTAAGGCGCGCCAATACCTCCACTTCTGATCCCAGCCTGTCGATTTGAGGAGCCCGGATGAAAACTGCGGGAAAAGGCTCTTTCCCCAAAGGCAAGACGGGAAGCTCGGTTTCAAAGCTATCTACTTGGCGACCAAAGGCATTGCGTCTGACCCCGATATCCATAACCCCCAAGGGGTCAGGGAGACTATCCACTTCTTTAGCCAAAAGGATTAGGCCAGCGCAAGTACCCCACATAGGTAGGCCATCCTCAGCCAAGCGCTTAATCTCGTCCCGTAAGTGAAATACGGTCATTAAGCGGCTCATGGTAGTGCTTTCTCCGCCGGGGATTATGAGGCCCTCTAGCTCCTCTAATTCCCCAGGCAAGCGCACGGGCACTGCCTCAACCCCCAACCGTTGCAACACAGAAATATGTTCAGCAAAGGCCCCTTGTAGGGCCAGGACGCCAATGCGTCTCACTTTACCACCCTCGGGGGGCTAAGAGCTCTGCTTCAGGGATGGTTTTTATATCCAAACCGGCCATGGCTGCCCCCAATCCCTTGGAAACCTCGGCCAGGATAGAGGGGTCTTTATAATGGGTTGCCGCGGCAACAATGGCCTTAGCGCGTGCCGGAGGATCGCTGGATTTAAATATACCCGACCCCACAAAAATGCCATCAGCTCCTAGTTGCATCATTAGGGCGGCATCGGCAGGGGTGGCCACCCCACCGGCAGCGAAGTTGACTACGGGCAATCGCCCCGTTTGGTGAATCTCTAGAGCTAGCTCATAAGGAGCACCCAGGAACTTGGCCTCGGCCATAATCTCATCGGCGGGCATATTTTGGAGACGGCGGATTCCATCCATGACCGTCCTCATATGCCGTACTGCCTCCACAATGTTGCCGGTGCCGGCCTCTCCTTTGGTGCGAATCATAGCTGCTCCCTCGCCGATGCGGCGCAGGGCTTCTCCCAAATCTCGGCAACCGCAAACAAAAGGAACCTTGAAATCGTTTTTATAGATATGATGACTTTCGTCGGCAGGGGTAAGAACCTCGGACTCATCTATAAAATCTACTCCCAAACCCTCTAGGATCTGGGCCTCCACAAAGTGGCCGATGCGGCATTTGGCCATCACGGGGATGGATACCGCTTTCATAATGGCCAAAATGACGTTGGGATCGGCCATCCGAGCTACGCCACCAGCAGCCCTAATATCAGCGGGGACCCGTTCCAGAGCCATTACCGCGCAGGCCCCTGCTTCTTCAGCTATTCGAGCGTGCTCGGCAGTGACCACGTCCATGATGACCCCGCCCTTGAGCATCTGGGCTAACCCTGTCTTCACCATCCAGGTTCCTTTATCCATCCAAACCCCTCCTTTGCGTCCTAAAAGAAGTCCAAAATCTCCCTTTATTCCCTAAATTGTACTATTGTCTAACCTTTTTGACAAGGGCACGGGCTTTAAAGCTTGTAGCGAGGCAGTGCTGTCACCCTGAGTAATTGGTGAACTATTCGATACGCTCAGAACAAAGTAAGCCACCTTGACCCATATCCTTGTTTTAAGTTATATTTGTGGCGAAGTCCCAAGAGGAGGCTCATGTTGAATTTACGTATCCCTGGCCCAACACCTTGCCCATCCCCGGTCCTACAAGCTCAGACTAAACCTATGATCAACCATCGGGGGAAGGAGTTTGGGGAAATCATCACCCGGGTGACGGCCAAACTAAAGGAGTTATTTCAAACCCAAGGCGACCTTCTTCTTCTTACCGCCTCGGGCACTGGTGCTATGGAGACGGCGGTAGTCAATACTTTATCGCCGGAAGATAAAGTATTGGCCCTTACTAACGGCGTTTTTGGGGAACGCTTTGCCCAGATTGCCAAAATCTTTGGTGCTAATGTGCGACGTCTGGACTTTCCTTGGGGTAAGGCCATTGATCCGGCGGCGGTGAGGGCTGCCCTGGCCTCGGATGTCGCTATTAAAGCGGTACTGGTGGTTCATAATGAGACTTCCACCGGGGTCACTAATGACTTGGAAACTATAAGCGCTATGGTCAAAGAGTTCGAGAAACTCCTTTTGGTGGATGCTATCAGCAGCATAGGTGCCATTGCTCTTCCTGTAGATTCTTGGAGATGTGATATGGTGGCCTCTGCCGCTCAAAAGGGTTGGATGACTCCTCCTGGACTAGCCATGGTGAGCGTTAGTCATCAGGCCTGGGAGGCGATAGACCAGGCTCGAATGCCTCGCTTTTATTGGGATTTGACTAAAGCTAAAAACTTTTTGGAGAGAGCGCAAACCCCTTGGACTCCCGCCGTCTCGACCTTTTATGCCTTGGATAAGGCGCTGGAACTCATGGCCCAGGAGGGGCTGTCCGCTATAGTTGCCCGTCATGAAAGGGTAGGTGCCCTGACCCGGAAGGGAGTTAAGGAGCTTGGGCTGTCCCTCTTCGCCGAGGAAGCCTTTGCCTCCAACACGGTAACTGCGGTTGCAGCGCCGGTGGGCGTGGAGGTGGGGAAGCTGCTTCGTATCCTCAGGGAAGATTATGGGGTGGTCCTTTCTGGGGGCCAACAGAGCCTGGAGGGTAAGATCTTCCGTATCGGCCATTTGGGTTATATCTATGAGGCCGATATTGAGGAGGTTTTGAAGGCATTGGAGAAAGCACTGACCAGGGTGGGTTTCTCAGGAGCCAAGGAGGCAAGGATTCCATCCGCTTAGGAGATAGGGCTAGTCTAGGAGACGTTAGATGGCGTGGAATGTATTGGTGACCGAACCTATAGACAATGCTGGCCTTGAGGTGCTCCGTCAGTATGCCACGGTGGATGTAAAGACGGGCCTGACCCCTGAGGAATTGAAAAGTATTATCGGGGGCTACTATGGTCTAATAGTGCGCAGTCAAACTAAAGTAACTGCGGAGATAATTGCTGCTGGCAGTCGGCTCCAGGTTATTGGCCGAGCTGGGGTGGGGGTAGATAATATCGACCTCGAGGCTGCCACTAGGTCGGGTATTATAGTGGTTAACGCCCCCCTGGGCAACGCTATTTCCGCTGCTGAGCATACTCTGGCCCTTCTTTTGGCCTTAAGCCGGCATATTCCACAAGCTAATGCTACCCTGAGAGCTGGCGAATGGCGAAGGGCCAATTTTATGGGTACGGAGGTGCGACACAAAACCCTAGGTATCATCGGCTTGGGCCAAGTTGGTACTGAAGTGGCCCGTCGGGCCAAAGGCCTGGAGATGAATATCATAGCCCACGATCCCTTTGTCTCTTACGACTATGCGCGCAATTTGGGCGTCGAGTTGGTTTCCAAGGAAGAGCTTCTTCGTCAATCCGATTTTATTTCCCTGCATGTTTCCTTAACGGCCGCAACCAAGGGCATGATCGGCCGAAAAGAGCTGGCGATGGTTAAACCTACGGCTTATCTGATCAACACCGCACGCGGCGGCATTGTCGACGAAGCTGCCCTCTATGCGGCGGTGGAGGAGGGCCAACTAGCAGGGGCGGCTTTAGATGTCTTTTCTCAGGAGCCACCCTCCCCGAGCCAGCTCCCGAAAAGCGATAAGATCATCGTTACTCCCCATCTGGGGGCGTCCACAGTGGAGGCCCAAACCACTGTTGCAGTGGATTTGGCCCAACAGATTATTGCTGTCCTTGATGGTCAGTTAGCCCGTTACGCCGTCAACGCCCCCTTTATTCCTCCGGAAACCCTGGCCATGGTTAGACCGTTTTTGGAAGTGGCTACCAAAGTGGGGAGATTGTGCACCCAACTGGTGGAAGGCCAGTTGGGTAATATCATTATAAAGTACGATGGAGACATCGCCAATTACGATACTACCGCTTTAAAGGCGGCCACCATCTGTGGGCTGATGGAGCCAGTAACCGAGGGACGGGTAAATCTCATCAACGCCAGCGTTATTGCCGCCCAGCGAGGGCTGCGGATCACCGAGCAAAAGGGTACCGTTTCTGAAAATTACGGGAGCCTGATCACGGTGGAGGTAGCCACCAGTGCTGGGGTCACGGCGGTGGCTGGTACCCTCATGAGAGATAGACCCTACGTCGTAAAGGTAAATGATTACTGGATTGAGTTTGAGCCCAGTCCTGGCTATTGGCTCTTTAATTATCACCGCGACCGCCCTGGCCTTATCGGGGCTGTGGGCACCATATTGGGCAATATGGATATCAATATCGGATTCATGCAGGTGAGCCGCCTTCAGGCGCGTGGGTCAGCCCTTATGATATTAGGTTTGGATGAGCCTTTGGCTGAAGAGCAAAGGCAACAGATTCTTGCTCTTCCCGAGGTCTATACTGTAAAAGTAGTAAAGCTCTGAGATCGAGGATTAAGGATGCTTGAGGGGGTAACCATAGTTGGGGTGAACTTCCCCAGCCAAGGAGAGAAGCTACGGGGGGAGCTTATTCTGCCTAAAGCTGATAAAGCAGTCCCCGGTGTGTTGCTCTGCCACGGGATGGCCTCCGACCGTCGTGCCATGAAGCCCAGCGCCCTTAGCTTGGCCCGCCGGGGTATAGCTAGTCTCACCTTCGATTTTCGCGGCCATGGGGAAAGCTCTGGTCTCTGCGATGGTGACACCGTGGCCGACGTTATCGCTGCCTGGGACTATTTTCGGCAGTGGCCTCCTATAGACCCCCAGCGGGTGGCTTTGGTGGGGCATAGCATGGGGGCGATGTCGGCCCTTATTGCCGCTCCTAAGTTAGAGGGTATGGCGGCTTTAGTTTCCCTGGCCGCTCCCCCAGACCTGGACGAGGTGGAAATGGAAGATTTTTTGAGCTTTTCACAAAGGGTTATGCAAAGAGAAACCCCCGTAGTCGAGTACCCGCGAGTGGGTCGGTTGCCCTATCTGGGGAAGATCCACGGTACGATGTCCTGGCTGTGGATGTGGATGCGAGGTTACAGCCTACGAATCAATTGGTTGAAATGCTGGGAGCTATGGCGAGCCCTAAAAATATCGGCGGCCTTGCCCCGGCTAAAACCCTGCCCCTTGCTTTTTGTCCACTGTCGGGGAGATAAGGCCACCCCTTACCAGGCCTCGATCAACCTTTATGAGAAGGCCAAGCCGCCTAAAGAACTGCTGATAGCGGAAGGCGGCTTTCATGCGGCCCCTCTTTTCCCGGGTAGGGTAAGGCGAAAGTGGCTAAACTGGCTAGCATCGAATCTAGTCGCTGGGGCTTCTAATCATCGCAAAGTGCCTGGGGTACCCCAACCCTAGACGGGAGGGATTGTTATCGCTACCACCCTCATCCTCGTCCGTCACGCTGAGAGCACATGGAATCCCACCGGACGTTATCAGGGGCGAATTGACACCGAACTTTCGGAGCAAGGCCAGCGACAGGCCTTTTTAGTAGCAGAAAGGTTACGCCTTCTACCATTAAACGTTATTTTTACGAGTCCTTTGCGTAGGGCGCTGCATACCGCTATTGCCATTAGTTCTCCGCATAACTTGGATGTCCGGGTCGAAAATGACCTCACTGAAATCGACCATGGTGCTTGGGGCGGTCTTCTCAAGGAAGAGGTGGAAAAGCGCTTTGGCCCCATCCTTCAACAATGGTTAATGAAGCCCTCTCAAGTACAAATGCCGGGAGGCGAAAGCTTGTTTCAGGTTAGCCAAAGGGCCAGCGGCGTGATTCAACGCATTCTAGCTAGTTATTCAGAGGGTAGGGTGGCTGTTTGCACCCATGATGCCGTACTTAAGGCTATCCTCCTTCAGGCCCTTGGCCTCAACCTGGACAGTTTTTGGAATCTAGGGATAGATAATGCTTCTATAAGCATTCTGGAGTTCGACGCTGGTGATGTGCGCTTGGTGGTTCTTAATGATACTTGTCATTTAGGAGGGCTTCGGTCAGCCACCAGCGAGCAAGCTCTGTGAGGGCTAGCTTCAAAAATGTTTTAGTGGTTTGAGGACGACCCTTTGCACTTGAAAGAGTTGATTTATGCCTTTCTCCGCCAAGTCCAATAGAGCGTTGGCCGTGGTTCGAGGAAAGGGTTTTCCCTCAGCGGTGCCTTGTATCTCCACGTATTCGCTACGATTGGTGAGGGCCACGTTAAAGTCCACCTCGGCGCGGCAGTCCTCTTCGTAGCAAAGATCCAACATAGGCTCTCCTTCTATAATGCCTACGCTGGTGGCTGCTATAGCCCCAATCAAGGGAACGGAAGAGAGGATACCCCGTGTCACCAAAGTGTGGAAAGCTTGAACTAAGGCTACGTAAGAGGCAGTGATTGCCGCTGTCCTAGTGCCGCCGTCTGCCTGAAGGACATCGCAATCCACTACGATGCTATTTTCTCCCAAACTTTCCAGGTCGGTGATCGCCCGTAGGCAGCGCCCCACTA
>JACQTR010000205.1 GCA_016210705.1 Chloroflexota bacterium
CTGCTATTTCGGAGCGCCTCTTTCTGAGTCCTCCCACTATTAAGCGGGAGATGCGGCGTATTTTTGACAAGTTTGGGGTCAGCGATCGCGCCAGCGCCGTCGCCGAAGCCTATAAGAGAAAACTGATCTAAGCCCCTATACACAAAGAATACCTCAAAAAGCCACTCAATGGGCCTTTTATCCCAGTAGTATCCCCAAAAGTATTTTTAAGTTGATCCCTTTTACCAAAAAAGTGACCAATTTAGGACTTATGGCTTCCTGACACCGATACTAACATGGTAAGCGCGGTAATTTACGTTGAAAGAAGCTATGAACGACAGCAAGACGATAAAGGCCCAAACCTGACAAGACGTCCTCAAGGGGGCTGTGCATGGGTGACATGCGAGTGCTTTTAGTAGATGACCACCCTGTAGTTCGAGAGGGCCTGAGAAGGGTCCTCAACCTGGGGAAGGGAATCCAAGTGGTGGGAGAGGCATCGGATGGAGAGGAGGCGCTGGCCTTGGCGGAGAAACTGTCTCCTGATGTCGTCCTCATGGATATTAAAATGCCGAACATGGATGGGATTGAGGCCACCCGGTGGTTGAGGGATAAGCTACCCTCAACCAATGTGGTGATGTTGACCTCCTATGAAGATGAATACGTGGGTCAAGCCATAGCTGCCGGGGCAGTGGGCTACCTCCTTAAAGATGTTGCCCCCAACGAGCTCATTGATGCTATTCACGGGGTGTGTGAGGGACGATGGCCCCTGGATGCATCCCTGGTGCAAGTAATGTTTGCTCAGTATGCTGCCCTAAGTAAGGGCAAACAAAGCCGAGAATCGGAGCTATCGGAGCGTCAGCAAGAAATAATCCGTCTGGTCGCGTCTGGCATGACCTATACTGCTATTTCGGAGCGCCTCTTTCTGAGTCCTCCCACTATTAAGCGGGAGATGCGGCGTATTTTTGACAAGTTCGAGGCCAGCGATCGCGCCAGTGTTGTGGCCGAAGCCTATAAAAGAAAGGTGATCTAGCCGGCACAAGGCATGTTTTCCCTAAGGCCCACCAAGTGGGCCTTTTGTATTTATAGATATAGTTTGCCCCCTAAATCTTCTTTCGGCATTTTATCCCCGCGTATCACCAAAAGGTATCGGCAAGTTTATCCCCTTTTTCTACATAGGTGACCAATTTGGGACTTATGACTTTTCTCCTTAACCCCGTAACATGATGAACGGCAAGGTTATTTATTGGGGAGAAATCATGTGTGCTACTGAGGTTCTGTCCACCGGAACAGCCCAAACTAGGCTGGACTCATTTACTCGACGTCATTGCCAAGAAGTGGCTGGGTATGTTGGCGCAATAGCTGACGCTATGGGCTTGCCGGCTGAGATTGCCGTCCAGATCAGATGGGCGGGCCTCCTTCATGACATTGGCAAGGCCGGTATTGATGACAGAATCCTTTCCAAGCCTGGTCCTCTAAATGATGCGGAATGGCTGGCCGTAAAAGCACATCCAGCCATTGGCTACAGTATGTTGGGACCTTGGGGTTTGTCTCAGCCAATAACGGAGTCGGTTTACCATCACCATGAACGATACGACGGCAGGGGTTATCCCACTGGCTTGAAGGGGGAGATGATACCGCTGTGGGCGAGAGTAGTCGCTGTAGCCGATGCCTTCTCCGCTATGAGGAGCCATCGTACTTACCAAAAGCCCCTCCCTATCAGCGAGGCCTTGGCCGAATTGAGGCGGTGTGCTGGCATTCAATTCGATCCGCAAGTAGTTTCAGCCTTCTTTAAGGCAATAATGGGTGAAGTTGCACCATGAATCCCTCTGCCAGAGTCACCACAGCCTCTTTCGGAGGGTGGTATCGGGCTTGCCCCTGGTTATTGGCTTTTCTCATCGCGGCCAATTTACTGATATGGGTGTGGCCAAGGGGGGCAGTTACGGCAACAGGGCTAACCGTTAACCCTCGTTGGTTTAGTTATAGCCGACCGCTCTTTACTGTGGACGGTTCGCTAAAAGTGGGGGGATTTCCGGCGGCGTCGGACAGCTATCCTTCTCCCTCATTGACCGAGGCCGATTTGATCCAAGTAGAGCCAGAGCCGGTTTCCCCTGTAAATGAAGATGTGTCTAATTTACCGCCTTTAGATAGCCTCGAGCCCATGCCCCTGCCCAGGGTTGAGGAGGCCTCCCAACCCCAACCGACGACACCCATTCCCCCGACCTCCTCCCCTGGGCTCGAGGCTAGTGAGGCTGGGGCTAGCTTATCCCCGCCTCAAGAGGTCCAACCAGCAGTAAGTCTTTCTCCACCACCACCGACTCGGGCACTAGCGTCGGCAATCGAGCTATCTCCTCTTGAGCAGGATATGTTGCATCGCTTAAACTCGGAAAGAGAAAGGGTTGGCCTTAATAACCTGGCTATTGACGCTGGCTTAGTGGCAGTGGCCCGGCAACGCAGCCAGAGCATGGTCAGCTTGAATTATTTTAGCCACACCGCCCCCAATGGTGAAACGGCTTTTTCCTTAATGGATACCTCGAGCATAAATTATCGCTATGCTGGAGAAAACCTGGCTCGTAATAATTACCCCAATGATGCCTCCGCGGCTGTGGCTATGGAGGGCTTTATGAACAGTGGCACTCATCGCGCCAATATCTTGGGGCCTAATTATGAAAAGGTGGGCATTGGGTTAGCAACCACATCTGACGGCATGAAATATTTTACCCTCATCTTCCTGGGCGTCAATCTATAGAAAGGGGGCATAGGACTTTGAAAGTTCTGTCGTTGCCCTGGCAGGCACGAAATGCGCGAAACTTCCGACGAGAACAGGCCAAAAAAATCCAGCACCTGCATATAAGGATGAGATTGCAGCGCTGGTGTGCTGATGAACAAAGCGAAAGAGAAGAGGTGGAAAAGGTAGCCAAGATGGTTAGACGACTCTTGGCTGATGAAGATGGAGCTACTGCTTTGAAATGATGAGACCGTGGTTCAAACCATCGGGGCTCATGTGGTAAACATGAGACTCAGGTTCATGAAGCTGCTTTGCGCCATTACTGAGCTGTTCAGTACTTGGTCTTTAGCATTTCGATTCACGCTGGTTTTCGCCTTGGCCACCCTAATCATTATGGTTGGCGCCGGCTTTCTTTTGTCCCGTTATCTGGTTGGTGCTCTCACTGAACAGGCGACGGAAGATCTATCGCGCGAGGCCGAGGTGATCGCTTCTAGGGTCGCAGATCAACTCTCGCCCGACGATTTAGACAGCCCCTTTAAGGGAGAGCGGTACCAGGAGTTCAAATCCTATCTTGAAAGCTCTGTATTGCCCGCGAGGACACAACGAATCAAGCTGTGGAATAACAATGGTGTAATCGTTTTCTCTGACAACCCCGAGGTGGTGGGTGCCATTTTCACCGATGACGAGGAACTGAGCAAGGCGCTAGAGGGAAAGACTTTAAGCCATCTGTCCAACCTGGATGGCAATGAAAACATGGGTGAAAGACAGTTTGACAAGCTTTTAGCGGTCTACACGCCACTTCGGTTCCCAGGCTACTCGGAGATTTCGGGGGTCTTTGAAATATATCAGGACTATTCCCGAGTGGAGACGTTAGGTGCCGCCATGGGCCAGGCCACCAACATTGGTGTGGGCACGATGTTAGCCTTCATCTACTTGTCCACGCTGTGGTTAGTAAAGCGAGGGTCTGACAAAATTAAGAAATGGGATGAGGAGCGAGAGCTGACCTTTAGAGGGACTCTTCGAGCCCTGGGCTCGGCTTTGGATGCCCGCGATAGCGAAACCGAAGGACATTCCGCCCGAGTAGCAAGCTTGGCGGTGGCTTTGGGTCGGGAGATGGGTTTGTCGCGACGCCAGTTAGATTGTCTGGAGAAAGCGGCTCTCTTGCACGACATCGGCAAGATC
>JACQTR010000206.1 GCA_016210705.1 Chloroflexota bacterium
ATTTTGGCTTCGCGTAAGTACTTTGGTACACCCCGTAAGCAGGCTGAGCTTTATGGCACTTACATTGCCAACTATGAAATAGCGAAAGAAACGCTGGTTCTCAAGGATGAGGGTACCTTCGAACAGGAGGTAACACTTAAGGAAACCTCGCAAGTCAATACGACTAGAGGTTCGTGGAGTTACGATCCCGTCGCTGGCGAGGTCACGTTTCATAATTTTATGTCCGTTATAGATGTGTCCAAGGAGCTGAACCCAGACTACGCTCAGCCAAAGGGCTCAGTCGTCTTGCCAGCTTCAGTGTGGTTTGGCCGTATTCGGCTGGGTCTCGATGAATGGAAGCTGTACAAAAAGGCCAAATAAGATAGTTGGCCGTTAAAATATCACAGAACGTCCTACGTTAGTTTGAATTATGGCAGTATTATATGGCAAGACAGGTGAAATCCAATTATTGCTAAGACCGTACAGATTATCCGACGAAGAGCAACCAGCTTGGCTGTCGACGCAACTGCAGATTACAAAGGGAGCGGTCATCATACTATCCGAAACTTTGAGTCTGACTAGGGAAGACTTAAACGAACTGCGAGCCGGCGTTAGTGACGTTTCGGAAGGTCATCGTCCCTATTTTGATATTACTACCGCAGACGCAGACTTTGTCTTACACGCGGAAGGTATGGCATTGCCTGGAGATGTTGCAATAGGATTCTGGGTTGGAGAGCCTTATGACTTGATGCAAGGCTATCGTTTTGTTGTTTACGCTGCTGACCTTTGTCAATTTGCCACTGACCTGCTATCTGACGAGCTTCTCGTTGGCCCCCCGGGCCGACTTCCGTAAATGAACATATCGGCCAATCTCTGCGTAGCTTAGTCACACCAAGACAAATGACCTTGATTTGGCTATAGGAAAAACAAGAACAGTTATTTCTGCATTACATTCTGCTGCTTGAAAAAGGGCAGATATCGAGCCACCACCGCTTTCCCCACCGGCGTCACCGAGGCCCGCACCTACAACGCGGCTGACCAGCTCGCCACCACCGTGGCCATCAAGGGCGGCAACACCCTCACCAGCTTCACCTACACCCTGGACAACGCCGGGATTAGGACAGCCGTCCAGGACCCGACGGGAACCGAATCCTACACCTACGACAACCTTTACCGTCTCACCGGGACCACCTATACCGACACCAGCACCCAGTCCTATACCTATGATGCGGTGGGGAACCGGCTCACTAAGAACACCATCACCTATACCTACGACAACTGGGATAGGATGACTGCCACAGGGGGCGTGAGCTATACTTGCTACAACAACGGCAACCAGACAGCCAGGGGTACCGATATTTTCACCTGGGATTATGAGAACCAGCTAAGTGGAGCTACCGTGGGAGGAACTAGCGCCACCTACGTCTACCGCGGCGACGGGCTAAGGCACTCCAAGACCGTAGGCGGCAATACCACCACCTACACTTGGGATGTGAATGATAGTATGCCAGTTATCCTCCAAGATGGGACTCTTACCTACGTGTATGGCCACGGCCTCGTCAGCCAGACCGATGCATCGGGGGTTCAGAGCTACTTCTTAGGCAATGGCTTGGGCAGCACCGAAGCCCTGACGGATGGCTCAGGAAACATAATGGCCTCCTACAAATATGATGTCTTCGGGGCGGTTCGGAGTAGTTCCGGGAGCGGCTCTACGGAGTACCACTTTACAGGCCAACAGGACGACGCGACTCTGGCCTACTATTATCTCCGGGCCCGTTATTACGACCCGGCCATAGGACGGTTTATCAGCAAGGACCCGTTCTCTGGAATCGCGGGGCAGCCGCAGACTCTCAATTTATACATATATACGCTGAATAGCCCAACCATTTTGGCAGACCCAAGCGGCCTTTTTGGCCCCAAGGATATATTGAAATATGCCATTAAAAGACTAGCCACTCCGGATATCACGAACTTTGGGCCGTTTGCACCCATCTACTTCGTAAAGCTCACCGCCAAGGACCTTCAAAAGCTGAGTGCGCCTGTACAAATTGCAGACCTTGTACCCTGGGGAGCCATACCATACGCGAACGTTGTCTTCACTTTCATAAGTGTACCGCTTGACGTCGCAGCGTTTGGGTTTGGCACGTGGGATGTAATGGCGTCGCAGTGTCCAGTCAAAACTAAAGTTAGTTTAGAATTTAATACCTTTTTGAATCTGGCATTTGGGGTTAGTGGGCAAATCCTCGCAGATCTTGCATCCCCCAGCTTACTTGGCTCTGCTATCATCAGTGGATGGATATCCGCAACGGAAGCATCATTGTATACAACTAATAGAATTGCCCTTTCTGAATAGAAATGAACAAACTTCGCGAGCGCTGTCAGCTGCTGCTGGAACCAGGAGAACAAATATTGTTGGAAGCAGAGTCAAACTGCAAGTTAGAACCGATTATCCAGTTTGGAGCTGGACGAGCTTACCTCACTGATAGAAGAATCATTTGGGTCTTGCGGCCAATTCCACTAATAAGTTTTCTAGCTTTCTGGATTCCAGATGCAGTGAGCATTAGATTTGCATCCATAACGCGTATACAGGTAAAACGCGACGTAACGCGAGCTTGGCTACAAATTAACGCAGAAGGCAAATCATATGCGATTCGTTTGGGCAGAGGGCCTTTCCCCATACTGCGAGACGACTCGAAGATGACAGAAGAGTGGCTTCACATCGTCCAAGACAAGTTGGGCAAACAACTAGCCTTTTCCGCCGAAGCTCAACTGGTGAGAGTGGGCCATTCGAGGGCCACAGGCCTTCTTTTGATCATCATGATTCTCATTTTTGTGCCCGTTTGGATCGTTGGTTTGGCACTTCTCAAACTCCCAGTGCTATTCTTTCTTATTGTGGGAATTTTGACCGCTCTCGGCCTTGCAATAGGAGTATTCATGGTACGAACTTGAAGTCTCTGGACCGGCTAATCCCCCTCACCTTCCCCGGCAACAAGGTGGTGAGCTACCAGTATGATGCTGCCGGCAACCGCACCCGCATCACCTACCCCGATGGCAAGACCGTGGACTACGCCTATGATGACGCCAACCGCATGAGCACCGTCACCGACTGGCTCACTAAAGTAACGGGCTACAGCTACGACGATGCCGGGCGGCTCACCTCCTCCGCCTTCCCCACCGGGGTCACCGAGGCCCGCACCTACAACGAGGCCGACCAGCTGGCGACCATCGTCGCCACCAAGGGCGGGAACACCCTCACCAGCTTCACCTACACCCTGGACAATGCCGGCCTGCGCACAGCCGTCCAGGACCCATCGGGCACTGAGTCCTACACCTACGACAACCTCTACCGGCTCACCGGGGCTACCTATACCGACACCACTACCCAGTCTTACACCTACGACGCCGTGGGGAACCGGCTGACCAAAGTCCAGGGCGGCACCACCAACTACACCTACGATAACGGCGACCGGATGACTGCCACAGGAGGCGTGAGCTATACTTACGACAACAACGGCAACCAGACCGGGCGGGGAGCAGATACTTTTGCTTGGGACTACGAAAATAGGATGAGCGGAGCGACAGTGAGTGGGACCAGCGCTAGCTACACCTACCGGGGCGATGGCCTGAGGCACTCGAAAACCGTGGGTGGCAATACCACCACCTACACCTGGGATGTGAATGATGATCTGCCCGTGGTGCTGCAAGACGGGACATATACTTTCGTTTACGGCCTTGGGTTGATCAGCCAGACGGATGGTTCGGGAGCACAAAGCTACTTCTTGGGCAATGGGTTGGGCAGCACCGAGGTATTGACTGATGGCAGCGGCAACGTGATAGCTACCTACGAATACGATGTCTTTGGGGCGGTTCGAAGCAGCTCCGGCAGCGGCTCAACCGAATACAAGTTCACCGGAGAGCAGGACGATGCCACTGTGGGGTATTATTACCTACGGGCTAGGTACTATGACCCAGCAATAGGACGGTTCCTTGCTAAAGACCTTGTGCCTGCGCCACTACATAGGCCGCAGGCGCTAAATGACTATGTGTACGTAGCCAACGACCCAACGGATCTGGTCGATCCTAGTGGCTTGTGGTGTCCAAAGAACCCGCGCGATTGTATTCCGAGGAAAGTTAAGACCGCGTATGAAGCGACCAAAAGAGCCATTGCAAAGGCATTAACTGATTCTGCCGTTACAGCGGACTTGGTTAGCATGGCTGGTAATTTTGGCCCATTTGTGATGGCCGCTGGAGTATCCTGCGGTAACCCCTTCATCGTTGCCGCGGGCCTCTCTTTGTACTTAGGCGCTAACTATTACGGTTTCTTGTATTCATCGCAGATTAATGAACGTGCGTTAGAGGAGGGACGTATGAGCTTAGCGGACTATAGGTTGCGCCAAGGTTTGTTGTTTGCAAGCTGGTCTCCGTGGTTTACAGCGTCTATGGCTGCCGATGCGATGATGTTGTGGCTTGATGCAGAGCCGTATTTCTCGTATGAAGGAGAGCCATGAGAATAGAACAGCTTTCACTCCTTCCGGTAGGGGCGTTGCATGGCGAGTAAGGTATTCTTCTTCATCATGGGCTCTGCTATATTTGGCTATGCGCTGTTGCTCCTAAAAAACCCTTCGATGCTATATAGAATTAATTGGTTCGACCGACAGACGTTTGGCTGGCTGAAAGGTAGCGCGCTGCTCCGCCCTATCGCGCTGCTTGCTTCTGTCGTGGCAATTGGACTAGCGTTGATAGCATACTACTATGCGCTATTTGTCTTCTGAGGTGGTCGTGCCGATTTTGAGATAAGACCATAGACGCCGACTTTATATTACACTATGAACCCATGGCATTGCCTGGAGATGTTGCGACAGGATTCTTGTTTGGAGAGCCTTATGACCTGATCCGCACAAATCTAAGATGAACAGTGTCTTGGGCATTTATCTTATGTTTGCAGGGATAACCACGATCATTTTTGGCGGATTTTTGTACAAGAAACGCCATCAATTCCCATCTCAAGAAATTTCCCACTATTCATCGTCATGATGGTAGGTGGCCTACTGCTAACTCTTCTCTCTATTGTTCTCATATTCGGCATAGTCTGATGCTCCGTAGATGTGCCTCGTATATTTAGCCAGCTACCACCGAAGTCCTACACTTACGACAACAACGACAACCAGACCGGGCGGGGTACAGATGCCTTTAGTTGGGACTATGAGAGTAGGATGACGGGAGCGACCGTGAGCGGAACGAGCGCCACCTACGTATACCGGGGCGATCGGCTGAGGCATAGCAAGACAGTGAGTGGCAACACCACCACCTATACTTGGGACGTGAACGATAGCCTGCCGGTTATCCTTCAGGACGGCACCTACACCTATGTTTACGGCCACGGTTTGATAAGCCCGACGGATGGCTCAGGGGTCCAGAGCTACTTCCTGAGCAACGGCTTGGGAAGTACGGAAGCTTTGACGGACAGCTCAGGAAGCGTCATTGCGACCTATAAGTATGACGTTTTTGGTGCGATCAGGAGCAGTGGTGGCAGCGGCTCTACCGAGTACAACTTCACAGGCCAACAGGAGGACGCAACCCTAGGCTACACCTACCTTAGAGCGAGATACTACGACCCGGCCATAGGACGGTTTATCAGCAAGGATCCTTTTCCAGGCTTTATCGTAGATCCGACTAGCCTGCATTACTATAACTACGTTGGCAACAACCCGGTCAACGGGACAGATCCGAGCGGGGAGCAGGAGCCTTTTGGGTTCCTTTTCCGGGCTCTCGGGCTAAACAATTCGAAATTTCTTTTCTGGGATTTCTGGCTTGGCCAGGGCGACACCAACAGGTTCTACGGACCTAATACTAGAGAGACCCGGGAGATGCGAAAATCTCCGGGAGCAGAGGCTCTAAGGAATGCATTTTACACTGGTGGTTGCAATGACGTAGATGAGTTTCGCTACGGCACTTGGCTAGCTGCTTGGGAGACTGTAATCGACCCGTCCCCTGATTGGTCGAGTACTGCCACCCAGGTCGGAGGCTTTATAGGATATGCCATCAACAATGGCAACGGAACTGTTACATTCAGGATCGAGAATAAAGCGGGAGCGAAGTCGTTCTTTTATCATGCCGTTTCTGACGCACCGTGGAAAAGAGGCCCCATGCGGACGATTGCGCAAATCTTCTGGTGGACGGAAGAGATCAACTAGAATCGCTGTGGCTGTAGGGATTGAATGATGCACATACGTTTTTCTGTGAAGACTGTGGTCATTCTGTCATTGGCCCTAGTAATATTAGGTTCGGTCTCCATTTTGGCTTCGCGTAAGTACTTTGGTACACCCCGTAAGCAATCTGAGCTATATGGTACTTACGTTGCTGACTACAAGATCGCCAAAGAAAAGCTGATTCTCAAGGACGATGGGACCTTCGAGCAGGAGGTGACCATCAAAAAGACTGGCGGAGTCAGTGTAACCAAAGGTTCGTGGACTTACGATCCTAAAGATGGCTATGTCACGTTTCATTATTTCATAGTGGTTCTTGACGGGTTTGGTGAATTTGATCCTGGTTATGCTCAACCAAAGAGGGGCGCGGTTATTCAGGACGCCGTGAAGTTGTTTGGCCGTATTCGTTTGGAGGTTGGAGATTTCTATTCATACAAGAAGGTAGGTTCTGATATGGGGCCGTAGGAATCAGAGAAGTTTGCTGAATCGCTTTACCTTGGTCACTTAGGCGGGCCCATAAACCGATACCTAAACTACGATGTCGTGGGAAACAGGCTCACTAAGAAGGCCACTACCTACACCTACGTGTATGGCCACGGCCTCATCAGCCAGACCGATGCCTCGGGAGTCCAGAGCTACTTCCTCGCTAATGGGCTGGGGAGCACTGAGGCGCTGACGGACGGTAGCGGCAATATCATAGGCACCTATAAGTACGATGTTTTTGGAGCGGTGCGAAGCAGCTCTGGCTCAGGGTCTACGGAGTACCGCTTCACTGGCCAACAAGATGATGCTACTTTAGGCTACACTTACCTAAGAGCACGCTACTATGATCCAGCGGTAGGAAGGTTCCCAAGTAAAGACCTTGTGCCTGCACCTCTACAAAGACCGCAAGCCATCAACGACTATGTGTACGTAGCCGATGATCCTGCTAATCTTGCAGACCCCAGTGGCCTTTGGTGCCCCCGCAACCTCGAGGATTGCAAAGACCTTATTCCCCGACCTGACAAGGAGATTAAGAGAGCGTGGAACTTCTGGACAAAAACGGTCCCAGACGTGGCTAGCAAGGGCTACGTAGACGTGGGTGTCACCATCTGCTACTGGGGGTGTGGGACTTTTGGTGCGCAGTTTGGTCGAGGCCAAGGCTTCCATCCTTATTTTGGTGGCGGCATCGGCAGCCCGGGTGGGGGTCTAGCAGTCAACTTATTGCCCTATCAGAGCATAAGCCAGGTTTGGTCCTGTGGCTTAGGGGGCGGTTATGCTATATTTCCTGAGCCGGTGGGCGTTGGATGGGGTGGAGAAGCAGGTTTTTCGGGCATCAGTTTTAAAGGATCATGGCCTTTCATTGAGGGGAGTTTTTACGCCGCTTCGGGTCCCTTTGTAGGACTCTCTGGGATTTCGGGGACCTTGTATTACGTATTTCCGGAACCTTGGTGAACTGGTCTTTGGAGGTGACATTGAACTCAGACGCGCGAATTCTAGTAGGGCTTATGTTCATTCTAGGAGGAGTGGCCGGACTCACCATTGATAAGGTTACACGCCGCAGGGTAGGGCGGCGAGGTAAAGCGTTCAGTGACATTGGCGTTAAGATTCTTCGCACTATACATCCCCGCATTGTAGCCTCGGATGAGTTCTATAAGACAATTCGCACGCCCATTATCATCGGGTTCATCATAGTTGGTGTGATCTTGTTTGTTTCAGCCCTTTTTTAGTCAGGTATCTGGCCGCGGCCTCATCAGTCGGGGGTACAGAGCTACTTTTTGGCAAATGGCCTGGGGGGCACTGTGGCGTTAACGGACGGAAGTGGAAGTGTTATTGCCACCTACAAGTACGATGTGTTTGGAGCGGTGCGAAGCAGCTCTGGCAGTGGGTCAACTGAGTACCGCTTCACCGGCCAGCAGGAGGACGCCACGTTGGCTTACTACTACCTGCGGGCCCGGTACTATGACCCGGCCATAGGGCGGTTTATCAGCAAGGATCCTTTTCCAGGCTTTGTGACTAACCCTCAGAGCCAAAATCCCTACACCTATGTCGGAAACGATCCCACCAACGTCACAGACCCAAGTGGAGAGTTCGCCCCGATTGTGGCTGGGCTAGTGTGGTTAGCCGCTAACACAGATATCGTGATAATTCTCGCTGGTGGCATAAGCCTTTGGGCCTAGTATGAACTTCAGCAATACCAGAACGATATCGTTACTTTTGCGGAATCTTGTATTTCAACGACAAGGACATGGGCGGGGGATTTGACACATGGCTTGATAACATCCTCTTCGCACAGCGTGAAAAGGCAGAGCTTGATCGAATTGCAGCTGAACGCGGGCTGACCAAAGATGAACGGCAGCGGTTAGGACGTGCAGTTGAAAGGTATAAGAAAGAGCATGGTATGCTGAATCGTGGGAAGCTCCCAAGGAAGAAAATTGAAGGGATTGCTGATGAAGAGGGGCTGGACAATAGATGATGAACAGCGAGCATAAACAGGAGACAAATAGGACACCGAAGTGGCGAACTTGCGAACGACTGCTTGCCCAGGCTCGGTCCCCAAATGTGGATGAACGGTTTGAGGCTATAAGCGAACTCACATATTGTGAATCTCCCGAGGTAGATGAGGCCCTGGTGGAGGGGGCTACGGACCTTGACCCGGACGTCGCGGGAATTGCTCTTGAGGCGCTCTCTGAGCGAGGGCATCCCAAGGCGCGGGAAATCATCCTTGATCATCTGCACAATAGGCCATCGCTAAGGCAAAGTGCGCTAAGGGCGGCAGGAGTAGTTGATATCGGTCCGCATCTTCAAGAGGCGTGGCAAGCTCTGGAAAGACGTGAGTGGTTTTGGCGTACGGCGGGAGCTGGTGCGCTGGCCAAAGCGGGTGCAGTGGCAGCGCTACCCAAGATTCGGGAATTAGCACAGCGTGCGAGATTGGCCCACCAGCTTGAGGCAGAGGCCCAGCTGCTTGGTAGTGCTGGGCTATTAGGTCACAAGGAAAGCGCAGATCTATTCCTACTTCGACTTTCCTCCAGGACTGGTCGGTCACACCGGTCTGCGGGTTATTTCCTTGAAAGGAAAGGCAGATTGCAAGACTTGGCCGGTATCGTCGGAGTATCCAGGCTCCGGTCCGCCCTACTACGAGGGAAGCAGTTTCATGATCGACGGTTTCAGAAGCTCATAGCTGACCATCCAAAGACAAAGTACTCCACCTTATTCGAAGATCTTTTACAAAGAGTGGATAAACTAGATACTACTTCGGACGACAAATAGGCATTCTTACCTGACCTGAGGCACAGGAGCCTGCCCATTGTTGCCAGGTCCTATGGAACTATTGCCAGATTGACAGATGACGGCGGCGGACGCCGAAGCATTGGGTTGCACGCGCTGAGGTACCCATGGATACTAATGCCATACAATGGTGGCATGAGCAACGAATACCTTGGTGCTCTTATCGCGGCGCTGTCATCCGGCGATCGTCAGCAGATGGGAAGTGTGGTTATCTACAGCAATTGCAGCGGCGTCGCGAATAAGCTCGCTCAATTGCTTGGCGCGAATGCTTTCACTGTTGGCTCTTTTGTCTTTTTTCAGGGGGACCCAGAGCGCCAGATACTTAAACACGAGATGGCTCACGTAACCCAGTACAACACTACGGGCATGTTCTTCTTGCCTACTTATGCGGTACTCGAAGCGGGCACGCGGGCAATTAGCGTTACCAATCCCATGGAATTGTGGGCAGATTGGATGGCAGGCACCGATGTTTACTAAGTTCATCTTTGCTGTTCTGTTGTTCTCGTTCGCCGCACTCACTGCGGCGTGCCGTGATCAGATTAGCGTGATCTACGAAAACCATACCCAGTGGTCAATAAGGCTATTTGTAGACGGCGAACCCCTCGTGTCTGGGAGATTTGTGGAGCCAGGTAAGAATGGGAGGATTGCCAGTACGAAGCACCTTTGGCAGCAACCTCGTCGGATTCAGGCTTATGATGACGCGGGCAACCTAAGGTTTGACAAGGTTGTCACTTGGGAGGAGATCAAAGCCAATAACTTTCGAATAGTTATCACTGAAAATGTGCCTGCGACCTAGCGGCAGACGTACAAAGGCAGCAACCGCCTGATCAAGGCTCGCGCCGTCCGAGCGGTCCAAGCGACAATTACAAGTAAGGCTCGGTGGGAAATCGCTTGACCAAGAACGTCACCGCTTACACCTATGATGTTGGCGACCGCATGACCTCTGACACCTTCTCTTGGGACTACGAAAATAGGCTCACCGGAGCTACCGTGGGAGGAACCAGCGCCAGCTACACCTACCGAGGTGATAGTTTGAGGCACAATAAGACGGTAGGTGGTAAGAGCACCACGTATACCTGGGACGTGAATAATGATCTGCCAGCGGTAATACAAGACGGTACTTACACCTACGTTTACGGCCACGGTTTGATAAGCCAGACTGAATCGGCAGGTGTCCAGAGCTACTTCCTGGGCAACGGCCTGGGGAGCACTGAGGCGTTGACTGATGGCAGCGGTAATGTGATAGCTACATACAAGTACGACGTATTTGGTGCTATACGGAGCAGCTCAGGCAGTGGTTCAACAGAGTACCGTTTCACCGGCCAGCAGGAAGATGCTACTTTGGGCTATACCTACTTGCGTGCTAGGTACTATGATCCCGCAATAGGGCGATTCCTTGTTAAAGACCTTGTGCCTGCACCTCTACAAAGACCGCAAGC
>JACQTR010000209.1 GCA_016210705.1 Chloroflexota bacterium
ACTTGGGCCAATTTTCTCGCCAGAGGGTATTATCAATTTCGATGCCTGGCTCAGCACAGAGTACATTAATTTTTGGCCGGTTTTACTGGCGGTATATGCCATATTTTCCGCTGGCGGTATGGTCGCCCGCGAAGTGGAACGGGGGACCATGGACTTATTGTTATCCCAGCCTCTGCCTCGCTACCGAGTGCTGATCACCAAATTTGCCACCATCCTCGTGGGACTATGTATCATTGCATTGTTTTCTATGGTAGGCATATATTTGGGCATAAGTATAGTTAATGCCCAAGCGAACGAATGGGGCATCCTTTTGGCCCTTGTTCAAGGAATTTTCATGTTGATAGCCATTGCCAGTTACAGCGCTCTCTTCTCTTGTCTTTTTTTGAGCCCCCGAACCACCCTCACCACTTCCGGCGTCCTGACCGGGGCCTCGTATATCATTAATGTCACGGCTACCTCCTTGGGTCCTTTGAGTTGGACCCAAAAACTGTCGCTATTCTATTATTTTAGGCCCTTGGAGGTTATTCATACCTCGAGGTTGGATGGTACGGGCTTGGGCATATATTTAGCCGTCAGCATTGTTTGTCTAGCCCTTGCCTTGGTGATTTTTGAACGTAAAGATATCGTCTTCTGAAGATCAGCGAGAAATATTGATGGAGGGCGGCCACATGGCCGCCCTCCATTTCCCGTATCCTTTTAAATCGTTATTTATCCAGCCATACTCTTACCCAACGGTAGGCAACGCCTTGACCTGCCTGATAGCCGTAGTTCTTGAGCCAGGGCTGTACCCCCGCGTAACCGGGGCCCTGGGGGAACCAGATCCAATACTGTTGTTCCGAGAGATAGACCTGGATATCGTCGATGATCTTTTTCCTCGCTGCCTCATCATAGGTGGCGATCATTTGATCGAGCATGGCGTCCAGTTTCTTGTCGGCCACAGCGGAACGATTCTTTTGATTGGGCACTCCATAGAAGGTGGAGTACAGCATTTCAAAGGGGTCATAGACCGCGCCGGACATCCCGAAGACCATGCCATCGCCGTAATTGATGCCGTTTACAGCGGTGTTGACCCATACGTTATAGTCCAGCAGCTTAAGCTCGGCATCGATGCCGACGGCGCGCAGGAACTCTTGAGCCACCTCCGCTTGTTGGGCTAGTTCTGGCCCCATGCCAGCGGTGGAGTACATCACTGTCTTGAAGCCATTAGGATAACCTGCCTCTGTCAGTAACTTCTTAGCTTCGGGAATATTCAGCTTATAATATTTTTGCACGCTAGCCGGCCGCTTCTCGATGGGCATGTGGTATTCCTCCACCGCCAGGGTTAAAGGCCCTTCGATAGCGCCCTTGCCCCCGTGGAAGACATCCAAATACTTCTGATGGTCGATGGACATGGCCATGGCCTGGCGCACCCGTATATCGCTGAAGGGGGGTTTATCAGTGCGCATCCACCACACTCGCGGTGCGCTAGCTATGGGGGATTGCAAGATTTTGACATTGGGCATGGAACCCCTGATATCCTTCTGCTCATTCACATTCAGCCCCCTGGTATCTATCTGCCCTGTGCGGAACATAGCCATTGAGGTGGCCGGATCACTGGCGACCTTTACTTCAACCTCGTCAAGGTAGGGCAACTGCCTGCCCTTATCGTCCTTCTCATAATAATCGGGGTTCTTTTTGTACACAGTTCTGACATTGGGTTCGTATTTGTCCAGCATGAATGCCCCAGTGCCGATGAGGGTCTCTGGCTTCTTAAGATCACCGTATTGTTCCACGACTTCCCTGGGCATCATATGGAAGTGGGAGTAGCTGAGGCTGTAGATAAAAAAGGAGTTGGGCTTGGCGAGAACAAATCTAACAGTGTAGGGATCTACAACCTCTATTTTTTGTAGATCCAAAAGGCCAGCTCCAGCGGCTGAACCAGGGGACTTTAATCGCTCCACGGCGAACTTGACATCGTCAGCCATGAACTTTCTACCATTCATGGGAGGCTTGTTCTGCCATTTGACGTCATCGCGTATGGTTACCAAGAAGGTGGTGGGGCTCTCCATCTTCCAGCCTTTGGCCAAATGTGGTACGGTTTGCATGGAGTTGTAGGGCTTATCGGGGCCGTAAGGGAGCTCGAACAGCCTGTCGTAAGCATAACTTACGCCACTCTGAATGGCGCCGGAGAATGAAGTGATAGGGTCAAAATTGGGGGGAGAACTACCCGTTATATGTAAGGTGCCACCTATCTTAGGTTCCCCCGCTGCCTCTGAGGTGGGCGTGGAGGAGACTTCCTGTTTTGCCTTAGAACAGGCAGAGGCGAAAACCAACGCCAAACCTAACACCAAGAACAAACACGCTACCTTTAAACCTTTGGAAAACATCTCACCCTCCTTTTTCCTTTTACCAATGGCTGCTATCTTCACGCTTTGAGTCCTATGCGTATCCCCCTTTCTAGGCTTACATTAAACTTTCATAAAAATTGTGAGAGGCGGCTCAAGAGTTCGCCATGAGCCGCCTCTCAATGTTACTCAGGCTTTATGGTTACTGTCTTTCGGTCCATACTTTCAGCCAGCGCTGGGCGTCGCCTTGGCCCCCTTGATGGCCCATGTTCTTCAGCCAGGGCTGGATAGCTGAATGAGCCGGGCCCGAGGGGAAGAAGACCCAGTACTGCTTCTCAAAGAGATAGACTTGGATGTCGTCAATGATCTTCTTCCGCTTGGCTTCATCGTATTCGGCCAACATCTTGTCCAGCATCCCGTCCAGCGTCTTATCGGCCACCCCCGAGCGGTTTTTGCTGCTGGGGATGCCGTAGAACTGGACGTAAAGCTGCTCATAGGGGTCATGGACGGCCCCGCTCATCACGTAGGCCATGCCCTCGTAGTTAATGCCGTTGTAGTAGGTGTTGATCCATGTGTTGTACTCGATGACCTTGAGCTCGGCCTCGATGCCGATGAGGCGCAGGAACTCCTGGGCTACCTCTGCTTCCCCGCCAGAGTACGTTCCTCCTAGCCCACTGGTATAAGCCAGGGTGGTTTTGAAGCCATTGGGATAACCGGCCTCGGCTAATAGCTTCTTGGCCTCGGGGATGTTCTGTTTGAAATACTTCTGTACGCTGGCAGGCCGGTCTTTTAGACGCATAGAGTATTCCACCACCTGTCCAGCTAGAGGTCCCTCCGGCTCCCCTTCGCCTCCATAGAAGACGTTCAGGAACTTCTGATGGTCGATGGACATGGCCATGGCCTGGCGCACCCGAACATCGTTGAAGGGCGGCTTGTCAGTGCGCATGACGAAGGCCCTTGGGGCAGTGGTGGGATGGTTAGTGGATCTAATGGTAACCTGGGGCATGGTTTTCTGAATGTCTGCCTTCTCTTCAAAGTTCACAGCACGGGTGTCTATTTGCCCGGTGCGGAACATGGCCATGGTGGTGGCCGGGTCGGCACCAATCTTGGCCTGTATGGTATCTACATAGGGCAACGATCGGCCCTTATCGTCCTTCTCGTAATAATCCGGGTTCTTTTTCCATACGAACTCAACGTTGGGTTTGAAAGACTCCAAGATGAAGGGGCCGGTGCCGATGAGGGTCTCTGGCTTCCTTAGGTCGCCGTATTGGGCCACCACTTCTCGGGGCATCATTTGATAGTGGGAGTAGCTGAGGCTGTAGATGAAGAAGGAGTTGGGTTTCTTGAGGACGAACCTGACGTTGAGGGGGTCTACTACCTCTATGCGCTCGATGTCCACTAGGCCGGCTCCAGCGGAGGACCCTGGCGCCATCATACGCTCGAAGGAGAACTTGACGTCATCGGCCACAAACTGGCGGCCATTCATGGGCGGTTTGTTAAACCATTTGATGTTATCCCGCAGCGTAATGATGAAGGTGGTGGGGTTTTCCATCTTCCAGCTCTTGGCTAAATGAGGCTCCACAAACATAGCATTGTAGGGTTTGTCGGGGCCGTAGGGGAGTTTGAACAGGCCGTCGTAGGAGTGGCTGACGGCTCCTTGGAGGGCGCCGGAGATGGTGGTGATGGGGTCAAAATTGGGCGGGTTACTAGAAGTTGTGTAAATTGTGCCGCCTATTCGGGGCTCCCCCAACGCCTCTGAGGTGGGGGCGACTTCTTTTTTCTCTTTTTCCTTGCAGGCGGTAGCTAAGACTAACGCTAAACCCAGTACTAATAGCATATATGCTGTCTTTAAGACGCTTTTGGAAAACATCTTACCCTCCTTTTCTCCTAACTAGTGAGGTAACCCAACTGCCAAACCTATTATATTTTTCCCCAGGCTATTTTGTTTTCTCTACCTCCTTAAAACCTTTATTACTGTCTCTCGGTCCACACTTTCATCCAGCGCTGGGCGTTGCCCTGGCCGCTTTGATAGCCGTAGTTCTTCAGCCAGGGCTGCACCCCTTGATACAGGCGCCCCGAGGGGAAGAACACCCAGTACTGCTGGTCCCAAATATAGGCCTCGATCTCGTTGATCAGCTTCACCTGCTTGGCCTGGTCATACTCGGCTATCATCTTGTCCAGCATGGCATCCAGCTCCTTGTTGTACACGCAGGAGCGGTTCTTGCTGCTAGGGATGCCGTAGAACTGGACGTAAAGCTGCTCAAAGGGGTTGTGGACGGCCCCGCTCATCACCTCGGCCATGCCCTCATAGTTGCAGCCGTTGTAGTAGGTGTTGATCCAGGTGTTGTACTCGGTGATGTCGAGTGTAGCCTCGATCCCGATGCCCTGCAGGAACTCCTGGGCCACCTGCGATTCCTCAATCTGAGCTAGAGAGTTTCCGCGCACCCCCATAGTGGTCTTAAAGCCATTAGGGTAGCCGGCCTCGGCCATGAGCTTCTTGGCCTCGGTAAGGTTATACTTGAAGTACTTCTGCACGCTGGCGGGCCGCTTCTCCAGGGGCACATAGTACGGCTCCGGCACCTGGCTGGCTATGGGCCCCTCCTCCCATCCCACACCGCCGTAGAAGATGTCCAGGAACTTCTGGCGATCGATGGCCATGGCTATGGCCCGGCGCACCCGGACGTCGTTGAAGGGGGACTTGTCGGTGCGCATGATGAGGGCCCGAGGGGCGGTGCCGCCACGCTCGGTCTGCTGGATCTGGACCAGAGCCATGGTCCGCTTGACGTCTGCCATCTCCTCATTGTTCAAGCCCCGGGAATCTATTTGCCCGGTGCGGAACATGGCCATGGTGGTGGCAGGATCGGTGACGATCTTCACGTGTACCCCATCCACATAGGGCAACTGCCGCCCCTTCTCGTCCTTCAGATACCAGTCGGGGTTCTTCTTCCAAACGATCTCGACGTTGGGCTTGAAGGACTCCAGGATGAAGGGACCAGTGCCGATGAGGGTATCTGGCTTCCTCAGGTCTCCGTACTGCGCCACCACCTCCCGAGGCATCATCTTGTAGTGGTTGCTGGTGAGGCTGTAGATAAAGAAGGAGTTGGGCTTCTTGAGGGTGATTCTCACATTGAGGGGGTCCACCACCTCTACCTTCTCGATATCCAGCAGCCCACCGCCGGCGGCGGAGCCGGGGGACATCATCCGCTCGAAGGAGAACTTGACATCGTCGGCCACAAACTTCCTGCCGTTCATGGGGGGCTTGTTATGCCACTTGATGTTATCCCGCAGGGTCAACACAAAGGTACGAGGGTCCTCCAATTTCCAGCTTTTTACCAGGAGAGGTTCCGCTGTCTGGGGCTCGAAGGGCTTGCCGGGGCCCCAGTCCCAGGTCATCAGGGTATCGTAGCCGTAGCTGACTGCCCCCTGGAGGGCGCCGGAGATGGTGGTGATGGGGTCCCAGTTGGGCGGGTTGTCGCCAGTTATATATATGGTTCCACCCATCCTGGGCTCCCCCACCGCCTCTGAGGTGGGTGTGGACGCTACCTCTTGCTTTGCCTTAGAACAGGCGGCAGCTAAGATCAACGCTAAACCCAGCACCAAAAATACACACGCGATCTTTAGGCCTTTGGAAAGCATTTCACCCTCCTTTTTACTAACCAGGGTATATAACGTACCCCAAACGCTTCCTAATTATGCTTTTCTCGGTCTGCTAAAGTATCTTTCTTTGATATACCTCTCTGTCCTTATTGTTTTAAGAGCTTTAAGGGAGCTGCTATCTTGACTTACCTCTGAGGTCGTTATAGGGCCCGTCCCTCCAGGCTAGAGCTGCTTTCATACCTTCCTGCTGTATTTTCTCTCGCCAAGCAATCCCCTGCTCTGATAGTTGATACATTAGATCGTAATCAGAAGAAGACCTAATAGATGATTCGATGCCCATGTTTTGCCACCAGCGATTCAGGGTCTCTTTGTGGATGGCGAGGGCATCCGCCGACTGATGGGCTATCATCTCGGCCCATCTATTTACTTCCTCTTCCACTTTGTCTGCAGGAACTGCTTTGTTTATCATGCCTATTTGTTCTGCCTCTATGCCACTTATTTGCCTGCCGGTATAGAGTAGCTCTTTGCTCTTCCTCATGCCGATTAAGAGAGGCCAAATACATGAATTTCTGGGGTGTCCCATAGCTCTCACGGCGGGGTGCCCGATGATTGCATCCTCGGCGGCTATCACGAGATCGCACATCATGGCATATTCGCAGCTGCCAGCAAGGCAATATCCATGCACCTGGGCGATGGTAACCTTTGGAAGGTGCCACAGGAATAATTGGCGTCGGGCGCCATCATGCATTCCCCATCTAGCTGGCCCCAACGCTCCTGGTTCACCGAGCCGCGCACGCCTAGTTCCTGGAGTTCCTGAACCACTAATATCGTAGCCAGCACCGAATCCACGCCC
>JACQTR010000208.1 GCA_016210705.1 Chloroflexota bacterium
ATCGGAGCGGCTGCCCATGATCACACCCACTAGTGCCAAGTTGTCTTACCTCCTACCCGACTATCTCGTCGGCGGCGATATCGTGGCGATAATAAGAGCCCTCAAAGCGAAGACAGGGAACGTTGAGATATACTCGATTATGGGCCTCGGCCAGGGTTTTCCCCAGTGCCACTACCGTTAAGACGCGGCCACCATCGGTCACTACTTCCATCTGGCCGTCATCTTTAACCAGGCTTTTGGTTCCAGCGTGAAAGACGATGATATTCTCATCCAGGCAATCGAAGCCCGTGATCGGGGAACCGGTGGCGTAGCTGCCAGGATAGCCCTGAGAGGCCATGACAGCGCCAACACAGGCCTCCTCGCTCCACTGGATACTCACTTTATCCAAGGTGCCATTGAGCACCGCCAGGAGGACATCCACCAGGTCTGTTTTGAGGCGAGGCAAGATAACCTGGGTTTCGGGGTCGCCAAAACGGCAGTTGAACTCCAGAACCTTTGGACCCTCCGCTGTTATCATAAGCCCAGCGTAGAGAACCCCTTTATAAGGATGGGCCTCCTGAGCCAGGGCCCTAATTGTAGGCTCAAAAATGGTCTTTTTCACATTATCAACTATAGAGGCATCGATGAAGCTGGGAGGGCTGTAGCTTCCCATACCCCCAGTGTTGGGCCCCTCGTCGTTGTCGCCGAGCCTTTTATAATCCCGAGCCGGTACCATGGGAACTACGATGTGGCCATCAGTGAAGGCCAGGAGACTGGCCTCCCGCCCCATTAAACACTCCTCCACGATGACCCAGTCGCCGGCAGGGCCAAAAACCCTTTTCTCCATGATATTGGCTAAAGCCTCCAGAGCCTCTTCCCTGGTGTGGGCCACCATAACCCCCTTGCCCGCCGCTAGACCATCGGCCTTGACCACTATAGGCGTGAGCTGAGCCTTGATATGAGATCGAGCTTGAGGATAAGAAGAGAATACGACGCCTTTAGCGCAAGGGATGCCATACTTATCCATGATTTCTTTGGCGAAGACCTTACTGGCCTCGATTCTGGCCGCTGCTTGAGTGGGGCCAAAGATAGCTATGCCTCGACTCTGAAAATGGTCGACGATACCAGCGGCCAAAGGAGCCTCTGGCCCTACCACCACCAGGTCAATGCCTCGGCTTTGGGCAGCATCGGCCAGGGCCTCGATATGGCTGGCAGGTATGGGTAGATTCTGGGCGATTTGGGCGGTGCCGGCGTTGCCTGGGGCCACGTAAAGCTCCGATACCTGTGGGCTTTGCCTCAGCTTCCAGGCGATGGCGTGCTCCCGAGCCCCGGAGCCAATGACGAGAACTTTCATAAATTTATCGTTGCAGGAGTTCTATGGAGAGGCCATCGGGGTCTTTGATCTCGCCTCTTTTGCCGGTTGGAGATACTATCACTCCTGAGGTTAACTCTACCCCTTTGGCCTTTAGGTGTTCCACCACCTTATCCATGTCTTCCACTTCCAGGGCTATCCGCCTACAGCCAATTTGCCAGGCATCTGAGGATGGAGCAACGGGATTGGCCACCGAAAAGAGCTCCAGAACCGAGTCGTTGAGTTCCAGAAAGGCCAACTCTTCCAGAGGGGGCCTTTCTATTTTACGCCGGTCTTTGATCTTGAAGCCCAAGACGTTGGTGTAGAAGTCTAAGCTTTTCTCAAAATTGCTGGGTACGATCTCAACGTGGTCAATACGTTTGAACATAGGAACCTCCTCGTGATCCGTTAACTCTGGTGAGCGATAGCTCATAATTTATCTGCCTAAAGAACAAGCAAATTCTTATTCATCAAAAGTCTGCTTCCATCGACCGTTTCTGTTCCAAGTCAACACTTATGGCATTACTGGAATCATCGAGGTAATTGGCTATCCTTGCCATAACTTCTGACAAGTTGCGGAGATTTATGTGTATCAAGTTTTCAGGAAGTGTAGAACTACCGTCTCTATCTGTGGAGTAACGAAAGGCCATTGATTCGGGATCTATCTTTGAAAACTCACAAATACATTTCTCCACTGCATCTATGACCTCAACTGAATCTTCAGGCTGTACCTTTTTTAGGATTCCTCTGCAGCGTCTCCAAAGTTTGTCAAGTTTATGCAGCTTAGGAAACTCCTCGGGAATGTCCAAGAGTTCATTCCCGTATTTAATGATACTCTTCAGTCGGAGTTCAAGATAATGCCGGTATAGAAATACTATGGGATAAACCAGCACATCTATCCCTGTAACAATGCCACCTTTCCCTGCAGCAATGTTGGAAATTTGTTCAATCATAATGTCGGCAGCATCTTTATAACCCCTTGCGGCTAAATCCCAAGTTACGTCAGTTAAATAGGGCTGGAGACACGCATTGTTCTGCCAGTCCTCACCGGACTTGAATAGTTGGTCATCCTTTTGTGGCCAAGGCCTGAAACTATCAGTCATGTTGCTGCCACACTACCTTTTGTTTGGCCTGCCATCTCCGCCCCGGTGATCGCCGCCTTACCGGAGGAATTACGCTGACGTGCTTATAGCCCAGCCTAGCCCAGGTTTGGGCCTTGGCCAATTGGGAGGGATTGGACACAGGGACTAGCACCCACGCGCCGAAGGACCGTCCGCCGTGCATGAACGGCTGCGCTTCACCTTCCGCCAATGCCTGAGTCCGTTGAGGTTCTGGCAGCTTGGTCACCAGGCCCTCGTCGGTCGCAAAGGCGAACATACGGTCGCCGACAAAATAGACCTTGGCTCCAACATGCGGCGCCAAGAGACCTCAGGCCAGGACAAAAACTCCGATTCCAGGGTTTGTCGGGCTTCATCAGATAGGGGCACCTTAAGAGTTTACTCCCACTCTATAGTGCCCGGAGGCTTGGAGGTGATGTCGTAGACCACGCGGTTCACGCCAGGGACCTCGTTGACGATGCGGTTGGAGATGCGGCCCAGGAG
>JACQTR010000214.1 GCA_016210705.1 Chloroflexota bacterium
AATCCACTATGACAAGGATTATGCAATTGCCAACGGTCTGCCGGGAATCATCGTCCACGGCGCTCTTAAAGGAGCTTGGCTGGGACAATTTGTGGTCGATTTCATCGGTCTAGAGGGAAACCTGAGAAAGCTATCTTGTCAATATCGGGGCATGGACCTTCCCAACGATACTATTAGTTGCAAGGGGAAGGTTACCAATAAGTACGTTAAGGAAGGCGAGCACTATATAGAGTGCGAAATTTGGGTGGAGAATAGTAAGGGAGAGAAAACGACGCCGGGCACATCCATAGCTACTTTGCCCTCTCGCGGCCAAACAAGCCCTTGACATTGAAAACGCAAACGGGGAAGACTTCATTGAAGAAATATATTGCCTTAGGCGTTCTTCTGGCCTTGGTAATACTCGTCTTGGTGGCCTGTAAAAAGAGCGGTGTCACTACACCAACCTCAACTCCTAAACCCATAGCCACGCCCACATCCACATCTACGCCTAAACCAACTACACCAACACCTACCTCAACATCTACCCCTAGTTCACAGCCAACAGCCACGCCAACTACAGGGCCGAGTCAGGTCAGAGAGGTTGCCGTCACGGCCACCTACCCCCGATTCAGTCCCACAACCATAACTGTTGCCAAAGGCGAAACAATTCGCCTAAAGTTTACGAGCACAGATGTGGCTCATACTTTCACTGTTGACGAGCTAGGAATAAACATACCCGTAGGAGAGGGCCAGACTTCAACTAAGGACATAACGCTCGATAAAGCCGGCACTTTCTCTTTCTATTGCGCTATTCCAGGACACCGCTCAGCAGGAATGGTAGGAACTCTGAATGTTCAATAAACAAGTTAAGGCTTTAAGAAAGGAGGCGTGGACAGGCTCAGATCAAATAGTCGTATCACTTTTTAAGGTAATTTTGAGGTTAAGGCCAAAATGAGGAGGTCACAAATGGGGTTGCTGGATGGAAAAGTAGCCGTAGTCACCGGTGCCGGCCGAGGCATCGGACGAGGAGTGGCTCTAGCCCTGGCCGCTGAAGGGGCTAAGATAGTGGTCAATGACTATGGGGTCAACGTAGATGGCACTGAGCCCAAACAAAGCCCCGCCCAAGAAGTAGTGGAAGAGATAAAAAAAGCGGGGGGAAATGCCGTCTCCAATTTCGATAGTGTAGCCCTTTATCAAGGTGGCGAGAACATCATTAAGACCGCCGTGGACAACTTCGGCAAAATCGATATCTTGGTGAACGTAGCCGGCATCCTTCGCGACCGAATGATCTTCAACATGACCGAAGAGGAATGGGATGCCGCCATTGCCGTCCATCTTAAGGGAACCTTCAACTGCACCAAATTCGCCTCCATCCTAATGAGACAACAGCGCAGTGGACGTATAATAAGTTTTACCTCTTCTTCTGGGCTAGAAGGTAATTCAGGACAGGCCAAGTACGGGGCGGCCAAGGCGGGCATTGCCGGTTTCACGCGCGTGGTGGCCCGGGACCTGGGACGCTATGGCATAACGGCAAACGCCATTTCACCAGCAGCGGCTACTCGTATGACGGCCAGCGTTCCCGGCACGGCTCGCGACATACGGTCTAACCGAGGCATTGTCGGCCCGGGGGGCGTTGCTCCTGGCCAACAACCCCAGCGCCCGGTTATGATCGCCGAAGCAGAGGACGTGGCCCCTATTGTTGTTTACCTAGCTAGTGACGCCGCCGCCAACATCAATGGCCAGATCTTCTACTCACGGGGAGGCGACATTGGTTATGTTTGTTATCCCAGGGTAGTAAAGAGCATACACAAAGAGGGTAGATGGACCATTGAAGAGTTAATGAATATTATGCCCAGGACTTTAGAGGTGGGGTTAGTCAATCCGGCACCGCCCACGACTCCGGCGAGCTAGCCAATTCAGCAAAACATTACGCCTCATGCAAAGAGGCTTGGCGCAGGTTCCCTTTGTTTGGGGGATGAAATTTGAAAACTAAACTATGGAGGTGCTATAATAATGGGGTTAAT
>JACQTR010000213.1 GCA_016210705.1 Chloroflexota bacterium
ATATCATATTGCAACAGGTAGGTGGAAAAGGGCAGCGAAAACTGCTTCAGTCTAGAGTTCTTCTTATCGGAGCTGGTGGATTAGGATCGCCGACAGCCTTTTACCTAGCGGCGGCAGGAGTAGGTAAGCTGGGGATCGTTGACTTCGACGTAGTGGATGAAAGCAACCTGCAGCGCCAAATTCTCCATAAAACCACTGACGTGGGGCGGCCCAAAGTTGTTTCTGCTGCTGAAACCATCGCCGCCCTCAACCCCGATGTCCAGGTGGTTCAACACCAAACGCAGCTCACATCGGCCAACATACTCGATATCATCGCTGACTACGATATTGTGGTCGATGGCAGCGATAATTTTCCCACTCGTTATTTAGTGAACGATGCCTGTGTCCTTGCGGCCAAACCCAACGTTCACGGCAGTATATTCCTATTCGAGGGTCAGGCCACGGTCTTCCTGCCGGGAAGGGGCTGCTATCGTTGCCTTTACCCTACCCCTCCTCCTCCTGGCATGGTACCCAGTTGCCAAGAGGCCGGCGTTTTGGGTGTCCTACCTGGGATAATCGGGAACATTCAAGCGGTGGAAACAATAAAACTGATTTTGGGCATAGGAGAACCCCTGGTGGGCCGTTTACTCCTCTTCGATGCCCTGGGCTTGGAATTTCGCCAAGTGAGGCTACGCCGCAATCCCCAATGCCCCATTTGCGGCGATAATCCTACCATTAGCGAACTCATCGACTACGAAGAATTTTGTGGCCTTCCCAGCGCCGTCCATCATTGAAGAGCCAAAATATGCCGAGACGGGATATATTGGATGCTATAGGCCACACCCCCCTGGTGGAGATATCAGGGATGAGCCCTAATAAGGGGGTACGTATCTTCGCCAAGTTGGAGGGGCACAACCCCACAGGAAGCCTTAAAGACCGCATTGCCAAGTACATGGTCGAGCGGGCTGAGGCTAGGAGAGAGCTTACCCCAGATAAAACCATTCTAGAACCAACCAGTGGCAATACTGGCATTGCCCTGGCTATGATCGGCCGCCGTAAAGGCTATAGGGTCAAGGTGGTGATGCCCGAAAACGTTAGCCCAGAGCGTAGGCAGCTCCTAGAGCTTTATGGGGCGGAGGTTGTTTTGTCTCCCGGCAACATGGGAACCAACGGGTCCATAGAGCTGGCAAGCCGTTTGGCTCAGGACAAAAGCTATTATATGCCCTTCCAATATGGCAATGAGGCCAATCCTCTGGCTCACTATGAGACCACCGCGGTGGAGATTTTAGAGGAGCTACCTGAGGTGGATGTCTTTGTAGCCGGCTTGGGCACAGGGGGCACCCTCATGGGGGTAGGACGACGGCTCAAAGAACACAACCCCAACACCAAGGTCATCGCTGTGGAACCCCACCCCGGCGACTTAGTCCAAGGACTTCGCAGCCTAGATGAGGGTTTTGTTCCCCCAATCTTAGACCTAAGCCTTCTTGACGGCAAGATGGTGGTAGAGAGTCGGGATGCCTTTTTGGCTACCAGGGAACTGACGCGACGGGAGGGAATTTTTGCTGGGATATCATCTGGGGCAGTGATCCACAGCGCCCTTCGCTTGGCCAAAAGGATGAAATCTGGCAATATGGTGGTTCTTTTGGCCGATGGTGGCTGGAAGTATCTCAGCACCGGTCTCTGGACCAAGGACCTTTCACATTTGGGTAAAGATATCGATTCCCAAATCTGGTGGTGAGGCTAGTTTACTCGATTGACATCCGGAGCAGAATTTGTGCTATTTAGATCTATAGGCTTAATCATTGCCCCTTTAGCTGGCGGGAGGCGCTTTTAACAAGGAAATTACGGGTTGGCCAGATCTGTTGGGAGGGAATTCCTTAAGCCAGGCGCTATTGTGATTGCGGTTCTCCTTTGGGGACTGCTGAGCATTTGGGGCTCTGGTTGCGCCCAAAGCGGCTCTAAAGGAAGTCTTTCCTCTGGGAAAGAACAAGGCGAATTCCCCGCCTTTGTTTATGCCTCACGTGCCTCTCTGGCCAGTTACCAAAGCGCGGTGGCGATGTCTGAGGCCTTCTCTTTCATCCCTTGTTACTGCAATTGTAAAGTAGGCTCAGGGCATACTGATCTAAAAGATTGTTTCATTGAATCCGATGGCTCTTTCGATAAGCATGGCTCCACGTGTCACGTTTGCCAAGAGGAAGCCGCTGATGTACGGGATTGGAAAGAGCAAGGCATGAGTGTTAAAGAAATTCGAACCCTTATCGACCAAAAGTTCGCCCGCTATGGCGTCCCCACCGATACTCCTATGCCGAGGTGACAGATTTGAGTGATTCAACCGTTGCTGTAAAAGAGACCACCAGACCGCGAGTTTCATGGCAAACCCTTTTGGGCCTGACGGCCATTGGGGGAGCTATTCTTGTGGCTTTTATGGTATCAAGGACTACTTTTACCCTGCCCGTCTTCTGGCTTTTTGGCCTGGGTTTTGGGTTTATATTGCAGCGGAGTCGGTTCTGCTTTGCCTCGGCTTTTCGCGATCTATACCTTTTAAAGGATGGCCGGGTGATGAAGGGTATTCTAGCTGGCTTGGCTATAGCCACCCCCGGCTTTGCTTTGGTTATGTTTAGTCTATCACCTAACATCATTCCAGGGCGTTACCCCATTATGGCAGCCATTAGTCCTGCTGGGCTTCATACCTTTGTGGGCGCTTTCCTTTTTGGAACGGGGATGGTGATAGGAGGAGGATGCCTCTCAGGAACCTTTTACCGGATAGGGGAGGGCTATGTGGCCTCCATGGTGGCCATGGTAGGTATCATAACTGGCTTCGTTTTGCTTCTTCACACCTGGAATTGGTGGTGGCGCAATGCGATATCCTCCGCTCCCCGTATTTGGCTGCCCCATTACCTGGGTTGGAGTGGTGGTATAGGAATAACCCTTCTAGCCATCTTAGCAGCCTATCTATTGGTCTTGTGGTGGGAATCTCGAGGTGGGGTAATAGTAAGGAGGACAACACCTTCAACCCCCGCCGTCTCCTTTGCTGATAAAGTATCTGGCGCTGGACATACCATTTTCCGAAATCCTTGGCCTGCGGTTTATGGTGGCTTGGCGCTGGGAACTCTGAACATCTTCGAATATCTCTTTCAACGTCCTTGGGGCCTCACTAGCGAGATATCCCGCTGGGCTGACTCCGTGGCCGATGTTCTTCGTATTGCGCCAGGGCCTCTTCAGGGGCTAGGAGAGGGACTGGGAAGCTGTGGCTTAGCAGCCGGAGGAAAGCTGGTAAGCGATGCCTTTTTGCTCAACATAGGGATGATCGGTGGCTCTTTTATCGCTGCCCTCATGGCTAGCGAATTCAAACTGAGATTCCCACGCCAAAGACGACGCTACATCCAATCCTTCATCGGAGGCATCATGATAGGCTATGGTGCAGCTCTTGCCCTAGGCTGCAATATCGGTGCCTTCTTTTCGGCGGTTCCCTCCTTGGGCCTCAACGCTTGGCTCTTCGTTGGCGGTTTAGCGGTCGGGGCTTATACTGGTGTACGGATCATAAGGAAAATAGGTTAGGAGGTCGAAATGATACTAGATGTCCGTGGCGAAATCTGCCCCTATCCCATGATGAAGGCGGTGGAGGCCATGAAAAAGGCGCCGCCTGGAGAGACTATAGAGGTTTACACCGACCATGCTCCGGCTTTGGAGACCATCCCCACTCAGGCAGAGCGGTTAGGCTTCGCCTATACTATTGTGGAAACTGGCTCACCAGAATGGCGCATCACCCTGGTGCGCAAACCTTAGGCAACTGGGAAAATAAGGGTAAGGAGAAGACACGATGAGACTGCCCAGAGTAGGCTTATGGTTCTTGGCATTAATGGGGTTATTATTGGTTATTTTGGCTAGTTGCCAAAAGGAGCAAGCGGCGACGGCAACCCCTGTAGCCAGCCCCACCTCAGCGGCCGCTACAAACCCAGGAGGCTACGCTGCCCCCGAGCTTCTGGTGGAGACAGATTGGCTGGCAAAGCACGTTAATGATGTCGACTTGCGTATTGTGGATCTTAGATCCGCTGATAAATATAGGGATGGCCATATACCTAATTCAATAAGCATTACTGTGGCTGACATTACCGATCCAGCGGGAGCGGTGAAAGGCTTAGTGTTGCCCAAGGACAAGTTTGAGACCCTTGTAGGCAATCTAGGAATTGGTAACGATAGCATTGTAGTGGCCGTAGACGATACTGGTGCTACCTCGGCAGCTCGTTTTTTCTGGGTTCTGGAGTATTACGGCCACAATAAGGCTCGTCTGCTCAATGGTGGTTTCAACAAGTGGCAACGGGAGGGAAAAGAAGTGACCAAAGCAGTGTCCATGATCACTCCCACCAAATTTACCGCCAAGGTAGACGATACCAAAATGGCCACCAAGCAGCAGGTTTTGGACAGTATCAACAAACCACGGGTGGTGATTGTAGACGTTCGTTCCGCTAAAGAATATAGCGGGGAAGACATACGGGCCACCCGAGGGGGACACATCCCAAAGGCTGTCAACATAGACTGGACCAATAATCTGACGACTGGGGATGTTCCTCAAATACAATCCGCCGACACCCTAAAGAAGCTTTATGAAAATGCCGGAGTTACCAAGGATAAAGAGGTCATCGTACACTGCCAGACTGCTGTTCGTTCGGCCCACACCTATTTCGTGCTTCGGCTTTTGGGCTATAATAAAGTACGTAACTACGATGGTTCTTGGGAAGAATGGGGGAACGATCCCAACACTCCTATAGAGAAGTGAGGAGGATAGGTATGGTTCAGCAAATAAAGATAGATGAAGAGATCAACCTCAAAGGGGAGGTTTGCCCCTATACCTTCGTGAAGTCCAAGCTGGCTTTAGAGGAAATGGAGATCGGACAGGTGCTGCGGGTTATCGTTGATCATCTACCAGCAGTGGATAACGTGCCTCGGAGCATGCGGAACGAGGGCCAAGAAGTGTTGGAGATCGTCCAACTCAATGAGACTGATTGGGCGATGACCATAAGGAAGCAAGTTTAGCAAAAGGAAGGGGCATGGCTGAGAAGACAATCCGCTTAACCAGTCTGGTTAAGTGCGCCGGTTGAGCCGCCAAATACGGTCTTAAAGACCTGGCGCAGGTACTGCGCCAACTACCGCTGCCAACCGACCCTAATATCCTGGTGGGAACGAACACCTTGGACGATGCCGCCATATATCGTCTAAGCGATGATCTGGCGCTGGTTCTAACAGTGGACTTTTTCCCTCCCGTGGTGGACGATCCTTACAGCTTTGGCGCTATCGCTGCTGCCAACGCCGTAAGCGATATTTACGCCATGGGGGGGCGGCCCATGGCAGGGCTTAATATCGTTTGCTTCCCGGCTCAGAGGCTTCCCCAAAGCATACTGACGGAAATACTTCGTGGTGGGTACGATAAAGCCGCCGAGGCCGGATTCAGCATCGTGGGTGGCCACACCTTGGACGAAGATGAGCCCAAGTACGGTCTGGCCGTCATCGGGACAATAAACCCAAAGAATCGAGTGACCAATGCCAATGCCCAAGTGGGGGATTATTTGGTTCTTACCAAACCGTTGGGGATCGGCATTATAACCACTGCCCACAAAGCAGGGGTAGCTAGCGCCGACACAGTGCAGCGGGTAGTATCGGTAATGAGTACTTTAAACAAGGGGGCCTCCGAGGCTATGTTGGAGGTGGGAGTTAACGCCTGTACCGATATTACTGGTTACGGGCTTTTGGGCCATCTGCGGGAGATAACCCAAGCAAGTGGCGTTGGAGCTCAAGTCGTCCTGTCGCAAGTGCCGGTCCTAGAGGAGGCCTGGGCTCTAGTATCGGAAGGGTTGGCCCCTGGAGGCACTTATAAAAACCGCAGCTATCTGGAGGAAGCCATTATCTGGGACCCCCAAATCTCAGACGAGGCTCAACTAGTGCTTTGCGACGCTCAGACCTCCGGTGGCCTCCTTATCGCTGTCTCTGCCACCAAGGTTCAAGACCTGCTAACCTCCCTCCAGCAAAAGGGAGTTACGCCAGCCGTAATCGGCGAAATCGTGGCCGATGACCTAGCCAAGATAAGGGTAGTGCCATGAAGCTGGGCATTGAACTTCTCACTAGTGCCGAGGCAGAGGATGCTCGCACCGTGCGCCAGATCGCCGAAGCTGCCCTTAGCCAGGGACACGAGGTTAGCATTTTCCTCATGGACGATGGGACTTATAACCTGAACTACCTAAGGGGTCTGGTAGATAAGGGAGTTCACCTCTCCCTTTGTGCTCATAATGCCTACCAGCGGAATCTAGCTAAAGAAGAGGGGATCTTTGGCAGCCAGTACGATTGGGCCCAGATAGTCCATGACTCAGATAGGGTGATAGTCTTTGGATAAAAAGCGGGTGGTACTGTTGGTGCGGCGCTCGCCCTTGAACTCGATGAAGGCTGCGGAGGCCCTGCGGCAGGGAGTGGGTCTTACCACCGCCGATGGTAATAATGTTACCGTCATCCTCCTCGATGCCGCAGCCTGGTTAGCTGTTGCTTTATCG
>JACQTR010000211.1 GCA_016210705.1 Chloroflexota bacterium
CCTTGGAGCAAGGGGTCATAACCGACAAGGTATTGTGGCAGATGTCTTCCTACCGCCCTCGACCGGAAGAAACAATAGAAGCGGTTACCACTTAGAGGTTGCGAGTAAAAATAGGCGGCGATGGACTATTCATCGCCGCCTATTTAATGGAGTTTAGTCAGTGATAATCGATTTCCACACCCACATATTCCCTCCCAACGTTGTGGAGAAGCGAGAAGAGTATCAGCGGCGAGACCCTCTTTTCGATACCCTGTATTCCAATCCACGAGCCAAACTGGTAGGGGCCGATGAACTAGTAGCCGCCATGGATCAATGGGGCATCCATAAAGCCGTCGTCCTAAACATCGGCTGGGTAAGCCATCAACTTTGCCTTGAAACCAACGATTACATTATGGAAGCGGTAGCTCGCTACCCTGATCGTTTAATAGGCTTTGGCGCCATCCAACCCCGAGCTGGAGAAGCGGCCCTGATCGAGATGGAACGTTGCGCCAAGGGCGGGCTCCGTGGCATCGGAGAGCTGAGACCTGATGCCCAGGGTTACGACCTGAGAGAGGTGGCCCTCATGGCCCCTTTAGTTGAAGCAGCCATGAACCACGGCCTTATCCTCCTTACCCACGCCTCAGAGCCCGTGGGTCATGATTACCCTGGCAAAGGCACTGTAACCCCTGATGCCCTATACCGATTTGTGACCTCTTTTCCCCACGTGGATATCGTTTGCGCCCATTGGGGTGGGGGACTCCCTTTCTATGCTTTAATGCCTGAAGTGGCCCAAGCTTTGGCTCAAGCACATTTCGACACCGCCGCCTGGCCCTTTATTTATAAGGATGACATCTTTCGCCACCTTATCGACATCCTGGGTGCCCACCAAATCCTATTTGGCTCCGACTATCCTCTGCTGGATCAAGGTAGACTGATCAAGACCTTGCGTTCCCTGGATCTAGACCTGGAAACCCAGGATTTGATATTAGGAGGGAACGCAGCCCGACTCCTCAAAATAGAGGCGGAAGAAGGTGAGCGAGGTATATCCTCCCGCAAGTGAGCAGCACATTCGCGCCTTCGTGGCCATTGAACTGCCCAATGCCATAAAAGAGATTCTAGCTCACTGGCAGGAACGGCTGAAGACACAGCTGTCTGGCCCTAGCATTAAGTGGGCTGGTCCCCAAGGAATTCACCTAACACTAAAGTTCTTAGGGCATGTGCCTTCCCCTTTAGTGCCTCAAATTGAAGCCACCTTGGTTCAAGGTAGCCGGGGCCTGAAGCCTTTGCAACTGGAACTGACGGAGCTGGGCGTATTCCCCAACTGGCAGCGCCCCCGGGTAGTATGGGTGGGAATAGGGGGAGAACGAGAGAAACTTGCCAAAACGCAGCGTAGCCTAGAGATAGCCTTGTCGGCCCTAGGTTTTGCACCAGAAAGTCGGCCCTTCTCTCCTCACCTTACTCTGGCTCGGCTTCGGCCAGGGACAATCATCACCGAATTAAAACAGTTTAGGGAAAGTGCCCAAGCCCTAGCTGAGGAGACCCTGCCCACCTGGGAGGTTACCGCCATCAGCCTTATGCGCAGCCAGTTGACCCCTAAAGGGGCTATTTACCATCGCCTGGCACTTTTTCCCTTGGGGAGTACCTAGCCTCGTTCAAAATGATGGCAAGCACTCTATAGCAATACCTATGTCACCTTAAAGAATACAAAGATTGAATATTGCCCCCGTACATTGTAAGATAACTTGGACAAGGCCCTGGCACCAGGGCCTTTTATAAAAAATGCAACTGGGTTTTCATTGTAACCGCCTTAATCATATAGAGGAGCGTCTGGTAGCCTTGGGTTTGGAACGAGGCGAATTCTATAATTTCCCCACTGATGAGCTAGGCCCCCTCCAAAGGGAGATCCTATCTCTCGGCCTCCAAGTGAGCATCCACGCCCCTTTGGTCAGGCTAGAGTGGTATCCAGACCCACCCACTTGGAGCTTTTTGTGCGACGAGGACAAAGAGAAAAGAGAGCTGACCCTCAAAATGATTCACGACACTTTGGAACGGGCTAAGGATTTCGAAACGGAGCATATCGTAGTTCATTATCCCTCGCCTCCTACTGTTTCAGCCCCCTGGTTCACTTATGATAAACAGCGGAGCATAGCTTTGGATAGCGCCGATCGGCTGGCCGAACTAAGTGTCAGGTACGAAGTGCCCCTGCATGTGGAGGGCTTCGGCCCCAGCCCCTTCCTCAATGGTGAGTTTCTTACCCATATATTGAAAGAATACCCTGTCCTCCGTTATTGTTTCGATGTGGCTCACCTTCATATCGCCGCCCAACGGGATGGCTTCGACTACTTTGAGCTAGCCGAGGCGCTGGCCCCTTGTATCGGCTCTATACACCTCTGGAACACCAGGGGTTGGGATGACTACAAAAGTTATAGGCACATCCCCCTTCATCCCAACCAAAAGCCCGAAGAGGGTTGGGTGGACATAGCCCGAGTATTGCCTATCCTGAGGCGAACCAACCCTAATGCCACGGCCATCCTAGAGTACGCTCCTCGTTTCCCTCCGGAGTGGAGTGATTACGACTACCTCGAAGGAGTGCAATGGATAAAAGAACTCCTCAAAATATCATCCTAACCGGCTTCTCTTATACAGGCAAATCCCAGGTGGGGAAAGAGGTAGCCCGGCGACTGGGGTGGGCCTTTGTGGATACAGATGACCTGGTGGTGGCTTTAGCGGGGAAGAGCATCGAAGACATCTTCGCCCAAGAGGGGGAGGAGCGATTTAGGGAATGGGAACGCCAAGCTATAAAAAAGGCCTGTATCCGAAAAGATGCGGTCATCGCCACAGGGGGGGGGACTATTGTCAATGCTCAAAACCGAGAGCTTATGGCCCAAAGCGGGATAATAGTGTGCCTGGAGGCCAAACCAAATACTATCCTAAGTCGGCTTGAGGCTGAGGCAAAAAGGACAGGAAACCCCTTGATCCGGCCCCTTTTGAGCGGAGATAGCCCTCTGGAGCACATCCAATACCTTAAAGCATCCCGCCAGCCCCATTACGCCCTGGCTGACTGGACAGTACACACCGATGTCTTATCTGTAGAAGAGGTGAGTCAGGAGGTGCTCCGTGGCTGGGAACAAGTGCGTCGCACCACGGCCCCCAAGGATAAAGCTTACACCATGGTCCACACTGCCACCGCCAGCTATCCTATTTATGTAGGCTTGGGACTACTCGATGAACTGGGTAAAAGGATGGCCCAAGCCGGCCTATCCGGTACGGCCGTTATTATAAGCGACAGCGACGTTTTCCCTCTTCATGGTTCTCAGGCTCAAGCGGCTTTGCAAGAAGCAGGTTTTACCATTCATTCCATAACGGTGCCTTCTGGAGAAGATAGCAAAAACCTAGACAACGCCACACGTATTTACCATCGGCTCGTTGAACTTCGGGTAGAGCGAGGGCACGCCATCGTTGCTCTGGGCGGAGGGATGATAGGCGACCTGGCGGGATTTGCGGCCGCCACCCTATTGCGCGGTCTGCCCCTCGTTCAAGCGCCCACTTCTCTCCTAGCCATGGTCGATGCCGCCATCGGCGGTAAGGTGGCCGTCAACCTTCCCCAGGGGAAAAACCTGGTAGGGGCTTTCTACCAGCCCCGTCTCGTTTTAGCCGATGTGGCCACTTTGAACACACTGCCCAAGCGGGAGCTGATTTCAGGCTGGGCCGAGGTGGCAAAACACGCCCTGATCGCCGACCCCCAACTATTAGACTTAATGGAGACTAACGCCTCAGCCTTGGCCTCCTTACCCCCAGCTCTAACCGCCCAGATAATAAGGCAGAGCGCGGCTATCAAGGCCAGCGTCGTCAGCGC
>JACQTR010000212.1 GCA_016210705.1 Chloroflexota bacterium
ATATAATCGATATGCTTTGAAAGAGAGCAGAGAGATGATGCTTGAGGAAACTGCTAGGCTATACGTGCGGGCAATGCACGTGATCGATTATGTGCGGATGCAGGTCTGGGAAAGAATGGGTATCACTTTTCCCCAGCTACGCATCCTATTTCGAGTTCGTAGAGACCCCGGCATTGACTTACGTAGCCTGGCGCGGGAATTAAGTATTACGGCCTCCGCTGCCGGTCAGCAGGTGGACAAACTTGTGGTCAATGATCTCGTCCGACGTAGCGAAGACCCCGAGGACCGCAGACGCGTTCAGTTGGAGCTAACTGATCTGGGAGAGCAGGCTGTAGGGGAAATTTCCCGTACCACCCGTGGCCATATAGAATCGGTGTTATCGGCTTTGTCTGACCAAGACCTAGCTGACTTGCGGCGGCTGCTTAAACAGATAGTTGCTATCGCTGCCGAGGCTCCGATCCCAAACGTTTCCTGAGCCATACCTGACGATCCACGTCAGGGTACACAAATAATGTGGACAAATGGTGTGGGGCAGCTTACTCGTCAGCTCAAAGCTATGAGCTAACGGCGATAATCTAGTACCACAACCTGTGTTACCAAGGGGATGGTGCCTTTGGTGGCAACCAGCTTCTCCTGAGGGGCAAAATCCTTGATGGCCATCTCCTTAAGGAATCGCTCCACGGGTTCCAAGGGTAGTGACGTGGCCGGGGTTTTGTAGTGCATTGGGATAACAATCTTAGGCCCCAATAAGCTCACAGCCTCAGCCCCGGTGGTAGCATTCAAGGTGGGACCGCCACCCACTGGTATCATAAGGATGTCCACATCGCTCATGACCTCGATTTGGTCTGTGGTGGGGATGTGGCCCAAATCTCCTAGATGGCACAACTTGATGTCATCCATCTCCAAGAGGTAAACCGTGTTGTTGCCTCGGCTCTTTCCACTCTCCACATCATGGTAGGTTCTAATGCCAGTGATGAAGACATTTGCTATCTCGTATTCTCCCGGCCCGGCCACCACATAAGGGCTACCGCCAACACCAGCTATATTATTGTGGTCGGGATGGTCATGGCTAACGGTAACGATATTAGCCGTGGGTCGGCCCCAAGAATAGCCCACTGTTTTATCGTAAGGATCGGTTATTATCGTGACCTCTCGGCTTCTTATGCGGAAGCACGAATGGCCAAGCCAAGTGATTTCCACTATTCTCCGCCCTTTCGTCGCTGCACCAGAGCCCAGGCACTGGGCAGCACCATCGCCGCCAATAGCACCTTAAGAGCGTCGCCCCCAATGAAGGGGTAAAGACCACCACGGAGGGTCTTATCAAGGACATTGGAGCCAGCGATGTAATCGTAGTAGGTAACGTTCAGGCCTGGGATGGTGGCCCCAGAGGCGATAAAGGAGGCTAGCCAGGGTAGCCCTACTAAGTAGATAACCAGGTTACCTAATAGCATAGCTAAAGTGACTTTAGTTTTGCGATCCCACCCTCGCTCTGCCAACCACCCCACTAGGTAAGAGGCCAAGACGAAGCCCACAACATAGCCGCCGCTGGACAACTCCCAGACATATTTTTGGGTTCCAGCCCAGGGTAGAACGAAGTGCAGGGTCTCTTTCTGTAGCAAACTGGTAGGTGGGGCGAATACCGGCAACCAAAGCATGCCTAGGAGCATATAAAGTAGGGCGCTGAGGCTTCCTCGCTTGCTGCCTAGAGCCGCCCCCGTGAGAAGAACAGCGAAGGTTTGGCCGGTAACAGGAACCGTGGTGCCGGGGAAACGGATGGCTATTTGGGCGAATGCGGCGATGAAGCCAGTGAAGCCCAATACTAACAGTACATCCCGCAGCAGTCCTATATTAGGAAATACGGCCTCAGAAAGAGTCAAGGTTCGGGTTGCGGTTCTCATTGGAAGGTATCCTTTCTAAGTTAAGTTAGACGTTTTTCTCTAGGGGGTCGCTATCCCATTCCACCACCATGGCTCCCCAGGATAGTCCCCCTCCGAAGCCCACTAGCGCCAGGTGGTCGCCTTTTTGAATTCGACCCTCCTCGATGGCCTCGCAGAGGGCTATAGGGATGGAGGCTGCTGAGGTATTTCCGTACCGGTCGACATTTATAAACACTTTGTGGGGGGGTAGGGACAGGGACTTGGCTGCCGCCTGAATGATTCTACTGTTAGCCTGATGGTATATAAAGAGGTCTATATCATCTAAGGTTAGATGGGCGGTCTCTACCACCTGCTTGGTTGCGCCAACCATTGTGTGAATGGCGAATTTAAAGACCTCGGGTCCATTCATAGTCAGATAGTGGTGGTCGTTAGCTACCAGAGTGCTATCGCAGAGGCCGGGCACGTACAGAAGGTCTGCTCCCGAGCCATCGCTGCCTAAGACAAAGCTCAGAGAGCCACCTTGGGTGGATGCCTCCATTATCACCGCCCCTGCTCCGTCGCCGAAAAGTACACAGGTAGATCGGTCTCTCCAATCCAGGATTCTGGAATAGACATCGGTGCCCACCACCAGGACCTTTTCGAACCCTCCGGCGCCGATAAACTGGTTGGCGGTGGCCAATGCATAAACAAAGCCACTGCAGGCGGCGTTGAGGTCGAAGGCCGCGGCCTTAGATGCCCCTAACTGGTGTTGGATTAGTGAGGCGCAGGCGGGAAAGACCTTATCTGGGGTTACCGTGGCTGCAATGATCAAGTCTAGCTCTTTGGGGTTGAGATGTGCCACCTCTAAGGCCTGTCTACTTGCCTCAACCGCCATAGTGGAGGCGGTTTCATCATCGGCGGCAATGCGTCTCTCTCGGATACCGGTCCGGCTGCGAATCCAGGCATCGGAGGTGTCAACCCATTTCTCCAGCTCTCGGTTGGTCAAGATCCTTTGGGGTAAGTATTTCCCCCAGCCCGTTATCCTGGCCCTAAGGGCCATGACCAGCCCTCCGGCTAGAGCGGATTCGCCACCAAATCAAGGTCGTCGCCGTCAGAGAAAGGGCGGCTCCCATTGTCAAAAGCCGGACGGGAGCATATGGGGTCGTAGTAGGTTGGCTGGCGGCAGCCAAAAGTTTTGCCTCTAATCGCCTCAAAAAATTCGGGGATGGAGCCATTCGGGGCAAGGCTCTTTGTATCCTTTTGGCCGTTGTCGCCAAGTCGGCGGCCATCTCCTGATCCCAGGTTAAAGAATCATTCATTTCCCTTTGGCTCCAGCGTTTGGCGTAAGGATTTAAGAACACGGTGCAAAAGACCCTTGATTGCCCCCTCACTCCGTCCCATAATACGGCCAATCTCCGCGTTAGACATACCTTCGCCAAACTTGAGAAGGATAAGATGCTGCCTTTCTGGGGATAAAGAGGCAATGGCTCGCCGCACCTGAATTAGCTCCTCCGCGCTTTCTGTAGGAAAGGCCGATTCATTTTCAAAATGCACATCTCCATTTAAAGGCACTGTCTTATGTCGGGCCCGGTCGCGATGCCAGTTGGCCACCACATTATGGGCGATAGTTAGTAGCCAAGCTCCGAAGGGCACCCCTCGCCAGCGGTAGCTGGGGAGATGGTTCAACGCTTGAAAGAATACTTTCTCCGTCAAATCCTCCGCATCTGTCGAGCTGTAGGTGCGATAGTATATATAATTATAGATGCGGGCCGCATAACGTTGGTAGAGCTCCCCAAAGGCAGCCCGGTCGGTCTGCGCCCGCTTAACTAGGGCCTCGTCCGATTCCGTCATCCCCGGGCTACCTCCGTATACCCGGATTAAAAAGAAAACACCATAGTTTGGCAGGAGTTACGCTTGAGTATAGCAGAGGGCCAAAACGTGGTCAACCTCTTGACGGGATAGGAGATAGAGGTTCGTGGGACTGCACCTGGGGGTGAAACAGTGGCCGATTTTGTTGTTCCTGCTGGTAGGCTGTTGAAAGTGGTGAGGTGGTTGTGGCAGAAGGGTGCTACTAAGAATGTTGCCGCCCTTGAGGGCTCCCCTAAGATACTTAGTGCTGGATGAGAGAAGCGATGCAATATGCCTTGGGCGGCGGCCATGCAGGGCCTCACAAACCGCCAGGATTCATTCCGTTGGGCATAGTATGCCATTTGTAATCCTGGCGGGCCATCCCTTTTAGCTTCAGGACTGAAACCCGTCCCTCGTTCTCCCCCTTGCAAAGGATTGACAGGGAAGGTATTTTAGGTTACGATATATTTCGATATTTCGAATATTTGAAGATGCTGGAGGCCAGATGGACGAAGATAAAAACAGAGGCGTAGCGGAGCATGACATTTACCAACGTCATGCTGAGATGTGCCAGGTTTTTTCTCACCCCAAGAGGCTGGAGATAATAAACGTCCTCAGGGAGAGGGAGATGACGGTGGGTCAGCTGGCTGGCCACTTGGGGCTAAGCCCGGCCAACCTTTCTCAGCACCTTTCCATGATGAAAGAGAGGCGGGTTTTGGAAAGTCGCCGGGAGGGCAACGCCGTCCTCTATCGGGTGGCCAACTCCAAGCTGCTTTCCGCCTTCGACCTCCTGCGTCAGATCCTCTTGGAGCAGCTCCGGGCCGAGGGAAAGCTGGCCGAGGGGGTAGCCCGATGAACCTCCTCATCGTTTTGAACCGCACCGCATCAGAAGGAGCCGAGGGGGATGTGGCCTGGAACGCGCTAAGGCTAGCCCAGACCTCCCTAGTTAAGGGTTTAGGGGTGCGCCTCTTCCTGATGAACCAGGGGGTGGAGCTGGCCAGGGAGGACCAGCCCCTTTGGGAAGAAATCGACCTCGCCAAAATGCTCGGGGAAATCCTGGTCA